>DATHKS010000155.1:0-3448 GCA_035488975.1 Chitinophagaceae bacterium
AATACGGCGTCCTGGCTATTGCCGAATGCTATCTGCCGGCCAAAGCTTCCCTCGGCCTTCATGGTGCCGAAATTGAAAATGCCCTTGTCCACATCGCTCAGGCCGGAGTTGAATTCGTATGGCGTTAGCGACATATTGTTCATCACGCTATCATACTTCATGCGCTGGGCCACCGGGTTCAGTTTATAGGAAAATACACGGTATTGAACCTGCACGCTTTCGGTTGTAGGCCGTTTATTCCAGAACAGGATACCATTGATGAAGTCGAGGCGATAGTCGATGGCAGGAATGCCTTCAATAACGAAGGTCTTGGGGATAATGCTGCTGGTGTCGATCCGCAGGCTATCGCCATCTACCCGTAAGACTTTCTTCCGCAGGTTGGAGCCGTTGAATGCCGGTAGCTGAGCCTTCGCCGCGAGGGTCATCAGTACCACCATTCCAGTAAGGATTATGCTGCGTAAAGCACTCAATAGCAGTGAGTTTTTACAAAAGCGTAAAATTCGGTCTTTTTATTGCATCAAAGGGCTCAACCTGGCGTTAATTCAGGGAAAAGGCCCAAATTTGAATTCACAGATTATGAAAAATTTGGTTTTAAGTCTCCTGCTCTGCGCCCTGGGTCCCTCAATGCTTCGTGCGCAGCTACTCATAGCCGTCCCTAAGGCATCCCCGAAAAAGGGCCAAAGTAATGCTGCTGTTTTCAACGCCTCGCTTCCCCTTGGCGTTTTTCAACGCTCACATTTCGCCGGCGCCGGCCTGGCATACAGCTGGAGTCATTTTCATTTCGGCGCGCATAGTTCTCCCCCGCATGCGGTCGGACTCACGTTCAATGCCGGTGGTGATTATTATTTCGGGAAGAAAGTGGAGACGGCAGGATATCCCTTCCGGTATGACGGCTACATCCAGGCACATGCCATGGCAGGCGCTATCTATAATCCCTGGGCCAATGCTGCGGTTTCCCTGACTGCAGGACCCATACTCGGACTCTACAAAGGAAATACCGACCTGGGCCTCGGCGTCGATCTTTCAGGCTCGTATTTCCTCAATGAGAAATGGGGCGTGGGGCCCACTCTTGCCTATCGCAGGCAGTCTTCAAACACAGATGCCCTGTGGGTGTTCTCCATCAGGGCATCCTATCTCTTTTAAGAATACGATCAGGTCTTTGTCTTTTCCGAGGCTAACCCCGCTACGGAGTACTCCGAATTCAACCGCGATATATTCGTGATCGATATCTCTTTCGGGCAAACGGCCTCGCAGGCCTCGGTAAAGGTGCAGCTGCCGAAACCTTCCTTATCCATTTGTGCCACCATACTCAATACCCTGTTCTTCCGCTCCGGCTTTCCCTGCGGAAGCAACGAGAGGTGGGCTACCTTGGCGGAAACGAACAACATGGCCGATGAATTCTTGCAGGCGGCAACACAGGCTCCGCATCCAATACAGGCGGCGGCGGCAAAGGCCTTATCTGCCAGATCCTTTTCTATGGGAATGGTATTACCATCGACGGCATTACCGGTATTGATGGAAATATATCCTCCCGCCTGGATAATGCGGTCGAAGGAACTACGATCCACCATCAGATCCTTCACAACGGGGAATGCATTGGCTCTCCAGGGCTCCACGGTGATCGTATCACCATCCTTGTAGGCACGCATGTGAAGCTGGCAGGTAGTAGTAGCATGCCAGGGTCCATGTGGTCGCCCGTTTATGTACATGGAGCAGGTGCCGCAGATGCCTTCGCGGCAATCATGGTCGAAGGCAATGGGCTCCTTTCCCTCATGAACGAGCTCTTCATTGAGTACGTCAAACATCTCAAGAAAGGACATCTCGGAGGAAATATTCCTGACCTTATAAGTCTCGAATGCCCCTTTGCTCCTGGCATCTTTTTGCTTCCAAACCCGAAGAGTCAGATTCATCAAATAATGTGTCATAAAACAATTTGATAATTTGTCAATTTGATAATTTGACAATTAATGCCCTTTACTTGTCGAAATTATCTTTGTTACTATTTTTTTAATTTCATGCAATTTGTCACTTAACTCACCACAGTCCGGATAAGTACTGGATTCATTGCACAATATCAGCCAATAACCTGTTTCTTCAATTTCCTTTGCAGCAATCTTGAACTTATGAATGAAGTCGGCTTTGCTTTCTGCATTTTGCGCTTCATGAACATTTGCTCCAATGGAAGTTCCGCAACGCAATAGTTGTTTCGCAATAACGAACTTCCGCTCCATCTCTAATAATTCAACATATTTGATGATGAGCAACGAAAATGCAATCGTTTTTTTTAAAATAATATTTTCTCCCGGAATGGACATTTCACACAATTCTTCAATCCTCACAATCTGTCCCTACTACAGGACACCCATTACCAAATCATCAAATTACTCAATTATTTATTGGATTCTCAATTCTTACAATCTGTCCCTACTACAGGACACCCATTACCAAATTGCCAAATCATCAAATTTCCAAATTATTTATAGGATTCTTCAACCCTCACAATCTGTTCCCGCCACAGGATACCCATTACCAAATTGTCAAATTACTTGTAAGTGCGCTGACTAGGTTTCACGACATCATACTCCAACACCTCCCTATGCAATTCCCAGTTGCTATCCGACTTATACTCCCAGGCGGAGACGAACATGAACAGGTCGTCCTGCCGGCGGGCCTCTCCATCTTCTGTCTGGCTTTCCTCGCGGAAATGGCCGCCGCAACTTTCATTACGGTTTAAGGCATCCTTGCACATCAGCTCTCCGAGTTCCAGGAAATCCGCCACCCTGTTCGCCTTATCAAGTTCCGAGTTCATGCCTTCGATCACACCGGGTATACGGACATCACGCCAGAATTCAGCGCGCAGTTCCTGTATCTCCTGGATGGCTTCCTTCAGTTCCTTCTCATTGCGCGACATGCCGCATTTATCCCACATGATCTTGCCCAATCGTTTGTGAAAACTTTCAACCGATTTCGATCCCTTGATATTCATCAGGTTTTCTATTCTCTGCCGTACTTCGGCTTCGGCCTTTTCAAAAGCCTCATGTGTGGTCGCCATTACCTTCACACCTATCTCATCGGCGAGGTAGTTACCAATGGTGTAGGGGATCACGAAGTAACCGTCTGCCAGTCCCTGCATGAGTGCTGACGCGCCGAGGCGGTTCGCACCATGATCGCTGAAGTTGGCCTCGCCCAGTGCATAGAGCCCGGTAATATTCGTCATCAATTCATAGTCCACCCAAAGACCGCCCATGGTATAGTGAACGGCGGGATATATGCGCATAGGAACATCGTATGGATTCTCCCCGGTGATCTTCTCATACATATCGAAGAGGTTGCCGTATTCTTCACGCATCACTTCCATTCCAAGTTGTTTCAGTGTCGCGGTGTCGGCGTTATCCAGCCCTTTCTTATTCGCTTCCACTCTTCCATACTTGTTGATCATCGAATCCCT
>DATHKS010000156.1:0-2105 GCA_035488975.1 Chitinophagaceae bacterium
GTGATGACCCCGATCCTTGACAAGAGGTTTTTTTGTGAGAATTAATACGGGTTGAAGAAGGAATTGGGTCGAGGATTGCTTTGTGTTCCTTTGTGTCTTTGTGGTTTGTATTTCCGTAGTTGAACCACGAAGGCACGAAGAACACAAAGAGGCACAAAGGAATACAAGGTCTATGAGTAAGGAGACTCCAGCCAGCACACTCATTGGCACATTATCAGTGGTTCAATTTCCCTGTAAATATTGAGGCGGGAATGTATTTTTCCAACATTGTAACAATCCCTCCCATTCCATCGTCGTAGACACTGGAAGCCCGGTTCCCAAATTCCAAAAATACCGTCATGCTAAAAAATTACTTCAAGATAGCGCTCCGAAACCTGGTCCGCTATAAGTCCTATACCATCATCAATATCCTGGGACTCGCCATCAGTATGGCCTCGAGTATTCTTATACTCCTGTGGGTGCAGAACGAACGAAGCTATGACCGCTTCCAGGCAAAGGCAGATCAACTCTACCGGATCACCGCTGCAGCGGAGGATTTCAAGGTCGCCATCAATCCCGCTGGCATGCCCAGGACACTGAAAAGCGAAATGCCCCTTATCAGGGAGTATACACGCATAAGCTCGCCACAAACTATCCTGCTTGAAGTGGGTGAACGTAAATTCGAGGAGAAGAATATATTCTATGTCGACTCCACCTTCTTCGATCTGTTTTCCTTTCCTCTACTGGAAGGAAATACCAAGACCGCTCTCCTGCGCAAGGATGCCATACTCATCACGCGGTCGATGGCGAAGAAATATTTCGGGAAGACGGATGCAATTGGCAAGACGATCAAGGTCGATAACAATAATTTTGTTACCGTAACGGGTGTCCTCGAGGATGTGCCATCCAATTCCCACCTGCAATTCGATTTCCTTCTTCCCATGCTGGCTATTGCGGAAACAAATAACGATATCAAGACCAACACCTGGGATAATTTTAATTTTTATAGTTACCTGTTGCTGGATAAATCGTTTGTCGCTACACCCGAAGCTCTTTCAAAGTTCGACCACCAGATGGATGAGATCTATAAGAAGAATGAGTCCAGGGTCAAAGTACAGTTCCAGTTGCAACCGTTGACAAGAATTCACCTTCATTCCAAACTACAGGCGGACCTTAGCGGTCAGGGGAACATGCAGTATGTGAATATTTTCTTCATCGTGGCGATTTTCATATTGGTAATTGCCTGCATCAATTTCATGAACCTGGCCACGGCCCGCTCTGCCCGCAGAGCAAGGGAAGTCGGCCTGCGAAAGGCGATCGGCGCGGAGCGCCACCAATTGATCATCCAGTTCCTCGGCGAGTCGCTGGTGATATGCCTGCTGGCACTATTACTTGCCATCGGTTTCGTCCTGCTTTGCCTACCGATGTTCAACCTCATAGCGGGAAAGCAGCTTACGATTAATTTCCTCGATGCGAAACTATGGCTGGGATTACTCAGCCTCGCGATTCTTACCGGTATCATCTCCGGCAGCTATCCCGCATTGTTCCTCTCCGGCTTTCAACCAGTCAAGGTGCTCAAATCCTCCATGGGCTCCGTCAATGGAAATGTATTGTTTCGCCATACGCTGGTGGTTACACAGTTCATCGTCTCCATCCTGTTGCTGTCGGGAACTATCGTCGTCTATCAGCAATTAAAATTCATACGAAACAGGAATCTTGGTTTCGATAAGGAGAACCTTCTCTATATGCCGATGTCCGGCGACCTGTGGAACAAGGTCCCCGCGCTCAAAGCCGAGTTGAAACGCAATCCGCTTACATCGAACTTCGTGCTGGTCTCCGATCTGCCAACCAATCTCTCTAATGGAACTATCGATGTCAGTTGGGATGGAAAGGATCCGAAATCGCAGACGATCTTCCCCAATATGTCAGTCAGTGAAAACTTCATAGATGTTTTTCAAATGAAGATATTGGAAGGAAGAGGCTTCTCTGAATCATTTCGCGGAGATAGCAGCAGCTATATCGTGAATGAGACCGCGTTGAAGGTGATGGGGATGAAGCCTGCCAGCGCCATAGGGAAATCATTTACGCTGTGGGAGAATAAGGGAACCATCGTCGGTGTTGTAAAG
>DATHKS010000157.1:0-3584 GCA_035488975.1 Chitinophagaceae bacterium
GGATTGATCAAGGTACTCTTACCCGATCAGACACAGTTCCTGGGAGAGTGATGGATGCAGGGTGCGCATTGCTTCAACCGGGAAAAAATCGATTCATGTACTTAAAACCTCACTAGACTATGGCGCAATTTGAACCGCCGATAAACTGGAGTGACCACGAAGATATAGCCCTTAAACTCTACGAGCGTTTCGGCGATGAATTCAATGAAGGTAAAATTTACCGGATACGATTCACCAACCTGCTGGAATGGATACTCGAGGTGCCGGGTTTTGAAGGCAAACGCGAGCAGAGCACGGAAGGCCATCTTGAGATGATCCAGAGTGCCTGGGTGTACGAATGGAGAGACAGCCAGAAATGATATCCCAAATTTTTTTCAATTTCCTCAATGACTGATATGAATTCAACTCCCGACCTTTTCAGAGATATAACCACTTTTATCTTCGATATAGATGGCGTGATGACCGATGGACGCGTGATCGTATTTGAGAACGGACTGCAGGCAAGATCCATGAACACGAAAGATGGTTTCGCTCTCCAGCTAGCCGTCAAGAAAGGATATCGCCTTCTCGTCCTTTCCGGTGCGGCGCCCTCGCCGGTGATAGACCGGCTGAATAAACTTGGGGTCACCGACATTCACATGAACGTTAAGGATAAGCGATCCATGGTTCAGCACTATATGACCACGCATGCACTGGCGGCAGCGGAGGTGCTCTACATGGGCGACGATATGCCCGATATGGCTGCGATGTCGGTAGTCGGTCTTCCAGCCTCACCCTCCGATGCGGTAATGGAGATCAAGGGCATCTCTAAATATATCTCCGGCTTTGGCGGCGGCGCGGGTTGCGTGCGGGATGTGATAGAGAAAGTTTTGAAGCTTAATGGCCACTGGGATAATAACACGGATATTCCCTCCCGGTAAATTTCTTGCAGTATCTTTCGAAAAATTTCATTGATGAGATTGTTAGCAGCATTTTTTAAACTGATCCGCCTGCCCAATCTCCTCTTCATTGCCATTACCCAGGTACTCTTCCAGGTCTGCATTTATTACCCATTATACAATGGATACATTCCCGATGGCGATACACGCCGTTTCGCGATGCTTGTATTAGCCTCGATTTTCATAGCCGCTGCCGGGTACATCATCAACGATTATTTCGATATCAATATCGACGAAGTGAACAAGCCGGAGAAGATGATCGTAGACCGGGTCATTCACCGCCGCTGGGCCATTGCCTGGCATCTTATCCTTAGCACCCTGGGCGTCCTCCTGACCATGCTCGCCCTACCGATCTTCCACAAGTGGTACCTGATCCTGGCGAATATGTTCTGCGTGCTCCTGCTCTGGTTCTATTCCACCACCTTCAAACGGAAATTGCTGATAGGAAATATCGTGACCTCTTTGCTCACCGCGTGGACCATCCTGCTCATCTTCTTCACGAAGGTGAATGCCACTGATGCCTTCGGAATGGGTTCTACCGGTCACGCAAAATTTTTCCGTTTTGCCTTTCTATATGCTGGCTTCGCCTTCATCATCTCCCTGATCAGGGAGGCCATCAAGGACATCGAGGACAGGCCCGGCGATGAACGGTACGGCTGCCGGACAATGCCGATAGTATGGGGCGTGAATGCCTCGAAGGTGTACATAGCCGTCTGGCTGATCATTCTCATTGCAATTCTCGCGGTGGTCCAGGTCTACGTGCTTCAATTCAGGTGGTGGTACGCCGTGATATATTGCGTTCCCGCTATTCTCCTCCCGCTCGGGTTTATTTTCATGAAGCTCTCAAGAGCGAAGGAGATACGAGAATATCACCTGCTCAGTCGCTGGACAAAACTCGTCATGTTCACAGGCATTCTTTCCATGGTCTTTTTTTATTTCTATCTATGAAAAAAATAATATTGGCCTCCCAATCGCCGCGACGCAAGCAGTTGCTCGAATGGGCGGAGATACCTTTCGGGGTGATGGTACAGGAAACTGCCGAGACCTATCCCGATGGTCTTACCCCGCCTGATATCGCCATACATATTGCACGAAACAAAGCGCTGGCGGTTCAGCCGCAGGTAGAAAAAGGAACAGTGATCCTTGCCGCGGATACGATCGTCGTATTGAACGATCGTATTATCGGCAAGCCGCGTGACAGGGAAGATGCTATTGCCATTCTCTCCGACCTATCCGGTCAGCGTCACGAGGTAATCACGGGTGTCATGATCACAAATGGCGAACGGGATATCAGTTTTGCCGATATCACCGCCGTGTACTTCCATGAATTGACGAAGGAGCAGATCATTTTCTATGTCGATAAATACAAGCCCTATGATAAGGCCGGAGCCTATGCCATACAGGAATGGATAGGTGTGGTAGGAATAAGATCGGTGCAGGGCGACTTCTACAATGTTATGGGGCTTCCCGTGAGCAGGGTGGTTCGTGAACTGGCTCGCCTGAACTCCTGAAGGGTTGACATCCGGTTGACACCTGGTTGACATCCCTTGGAGTATTACACCAGGAGTTTCCGTCTCATCCCATGACAGGATTCGTTTTTTTCTCAAAAGATCGTAGTCGAAACCATCCTTTCATCTGCAAAGCAGCGGTTAATTTCATAAGTCTGAATCTTTCAACTTTTGAATATGACCGAGAGACTGCTGCAATTTATCTGGCAATTCCAGCATTTCAATACCGCCAATCTCGAGACTTCCGGAGGGGAAACGATACTGATCATTACACCCGGTCAGTTCAACACCAATCAGGGACCGGACTTTTTAAATGCCAAGATCAGGATCGGCACCACCACCTGGGCTGGAAATATCGAATTGCACCTCAAGACCTCGGACTGGGAAAGACACCATCACCAGCACGACAGGAACTATGCAAATGTGATCCTCCATGTGGTATGGGAAAACGACCGGGAGGAAGGAGAACTTCCTCTCCTGGAATTGCAAACGCATGTCTCAAACATGCTGCTGCATCGATACGCCGACCTGATGAATTCATCGGCATTCATTCCGTGTGAGAATTCCATCAACTCATTAAGCGGGATTGCATGGGAAGGCTGGAAGGATCGGCTGATGGCTGAACGCCTGCTGCGAAAGACTGCCGCCGTGGAAGAATGCCTGAGACAAAGTAATTTTCATTGGGAAGAAGTTACGTGGTGGTTGCTCGCAAGGAATTTCGGAACCAAGGTAAATGCCGATGCCTTCGAAGCATTGGCCAGGTCTATTCCACCATTGATACTCGGCCGGCACAGGCACCGGTTCCAGCAACTCGAAGCCTTGCTCTTCGGCCAGGCCGGGTTTTTGGAAAATGAGTTTACAGATGATTATCCCTCCCTTTTAAAAAAAGAATACCGGTTTCTCTGCAACAAGTACGGGCTTCACCCGATTAAACTTCCCATGCATTTTCTCCGCATGCGTCCCGGCAACTTCCCCACCATACGCCTCGCGCAACTGGCGATGCTCCTGCACCCCAGTGATCATCTGTTCTCCGTCATCAGGAACATCGTTACGATCGGGGATATCAGGAATTGGTTGAACGTTACAGCAAACGACTATTGGCACTATCACTATCGCTTCGATGAGCCATCCGCGTACA
>DATHKS010000158.1:0-2754 GCA_035488975.1 Chitinophagaceae bacterium
AGGCAGGCTATCGAATGAATGATAAATAAAATGATCATGAAAAGATTTATGAACACGACCGGGCTCGCCGCATTTTTACTGGCACTGTTTCTATTCTCCTGCAGAGTGGGTAAAGTGTACAAGCAGCCGGAGCTCGAGCTCCCGGCACAATTCTCCGCGGTAAGCTTCGCAGATACCAGTAGCATTGCAGATATCGGGTGGAAGACTTTCTTCACGGATACAACGCTTCAGGCGCTTATCCAGAAGGGGATCGATCACAACCACGACCTGCTGGCGGCGCTGAAAAGGATCGGCATTGCGGAGCAGCAGGTGAGGCAGGCCAAGGCTTTGATGTTGCCGGAGCTTTCCTTAAATGTAGTCGGTCAATACAACCGGCCTTCCGATAATAGTCTCAATGGGAAAAGCGTCTCTTCCTTCCTCAACAAGAATCACGTTGAGAATTATTCCGCAGGACTCAACCTCTCATGGGAAGCGGACATATGGGGAAAGATCAAACAGCAAAAGGAAACGGCGCTTGCCGCATACCTGCAAACACTGGAAGGCGCGAAGGCCGTTCAGACTAAACTCGTCGCCGATATATCGCAAGGATTCTTCAATCTCCTGATGCTCGATGAACAGTTGAAGATCGCGCGGAAGAACCTCTTGCTCAGCGATAGCTTCGTGACGGCTACAAGACTTCTCAAAGATGCCGCCGTGGTGAACGGACTCGCCGTACAACAGGCAGAAGCGCAGCGGCAATCTACAGCACTATTGATACCGTCCCTGGAACAGGACATTTCGCTGCAGGAGAATGCGCTTCAATTGCTCACCGGCCAGCTTCCCGGTAGCCTGCACCGTAGTGCATTCCTTGCCGGGATCGAAATGAACGGAGATGTAAAGACCGGTTTACCAGTTGCCATGGTCAGTCGCAGGCCCGATGTCCGTTCTGTTGAACTGGCCCTCGTTATTGCGAATGCCAAAGTGGGGATCACGCAGGCGAATATGTACCCGGCATTGAACTTAACGGTAGGCGGTGGGCTGGAATCGTTCAAGGCAAGCAACTGGTTCAACATTCCCAATTCATTGTTTGGTCTCGCGGCGGGAACCATTGCACAACCCATCTTCAAGAGGAGGGAACTGAAGACGCAGTTTGAGGTAGCGAAGATAGAACGGGAGGAAGCCGTGATACGATTCAGGCAATCTGTACTGGTTGCTACCACCGAGGTGGCGGACGCGCTGGTAGAGGCAGATAAACTGGAGGAACAGCGGAAACTGGCGCAGGCTCGCGTGCAGACCCTCAACCTGGCAGTGAGCCACGCCCAATTGCTTTTCAAAAGCGATATGGCGAACTACCTGGAGGTGATCACGGCCCAGACCAATGGTCTGCAGGCAGAGCTCGACCTGGCAACAATACAACGAAGCCAGTTGGATGCGAGAGTTGAACTGTACCGTGCGCTTGGCGGAGGATGGAAATAGGGTGAACGTGAGATGTGAATCGTCAATTGTAGTTAAGTCAAAAGTCAAAAATCAAAAGGCCTCATTCGAAGAGGCTAACTGTCCAATAGATCACAAGAAGCGGGGGAGTCCGGAGTTCCCTGGACAATGTCCAAGTCCTCTAACGGCGGGGAGTTGTCGCTAAGGGTACGGAATTGAACGTATGCATTAGGAATAAACAATAAGTAACTGGGAATTAGGAAACTGCCTGCCGGCAGGCAGGTTAGGCCTCAGCATACGTGATCCATTGGACAATTAGCCTCTTCGAATGAGGTTTTTGAATTTTGGCTTTTGAATTTTGACTTTCTGAGGCTTCAGCAGAATACTTTTTTGCCCCGCCCAACGTTACAATACCAAAAATACCCAGTATCCAAATTTCAAGTGTATGAACCAAGAAGTTACTCCAGCCAGGAGCCGATCTACCGCTATCTATCTCCGTATTGCCCTTCTGATCGTCCTGAGTTCCATTATTGTCTTTTTCGGTTATCGTTATTTTTCCTCCTCGGCGCAGGAGGTGAAAACGCCGGCTAATTCTGCCGATTCAACGATAGGCGAGATGAAGCCACCGGCCCCGGCCCTTGCTTCTCCCGAGGAGTACGATCGCAAGCTGGTTCATATTACAAATGGAGATACTTCGGGAAGGTGGCCGGTGAAGACGGGGTATCCCCTGGAGGGCGCCATACTTCCGTTCAAACGGATCGTTTCCTTCTACGGAAATCTTTATTCCAAGAATATGGGGATCCTCGGCGAACTTCCTCCAGATGAAATGCTTAAGAAATTGCAGGGCGAGGTGGAATCATGGAAGAAGGCCGATACGGCGATGGATGTGGTCCCCGCACTCCATTATATAGCAGTCACCGCCCAGCAAAGTCCGGGGAAGGGAAATACATATCGTTTGAGAATGCCCTTTCACCAGATCGATTCCGTGCTCAGCATGGCTAAACGGATCAATGCTCTCGTGTTCATCGATATCCAGGTTGGTCATAGTACGCTCCAACAGGAGATTCCCGCGCTTGAACAATACCTGAAGCTGCCGAATGTACACCTCGGTATCGATCCTGAATTCTCCATGAAGGGTGGGCAGGCTCCTGGCAGGGTAGTAGGCACGTTCGACGCGGCCGATATCAACTACGCCGCCGAATACCTGGCTAAACTCGTAAAGGATAACCACCTTGTTCCGAAAGTGCTGATCATTCACCGGTTCACAAAAAACATGGTGACCAATTATAAGGAGATAAAGACAAGACCGGAGGTTCAATTCGTAATGGACATGGATGGATG
>DATHKS010000159.1:0-5050 GCA_035488975.1 Chitinophagaceae bacterium
CAATCGAATTTCTTTCCCGTACCGCCATAGCACGCTCCCATTGTGTCGAACATGAACATATCGGAGCTCTCATGATAGGGCCGCGTGATCCAGTCGATCGGATCGTTGTCCGATAAGCGGAAGGCCTTCACCACCGTGACATAGTTGGCGATCTTCTCGCACACGAATGGCGTCTCATCGCCGTGCAACTGTACCATGTCGAGCCGGTATTCATCCACTGTCCGGAGAAGATCGTCGTACGGCATATTCACGAACACGCCCACCTTTGCGATGCGTCCCTTTATCTGCCGCATTTTATCGGGAGATATCTTGTTTGCCATATACCGCGGCGATTTGGGATAGAAGATGAAACCCGCGAAGTCGACGCCCATTTCATCCAATGCATTGACCTGTTCGGGCAATGTCATACCACAAACTTTGATACGGATCCCACTCTTTCCCTTCGGGTTTTCCCCGGCAGCATGGTTTGATGTCATTTCATTCATAGTTTGACCAGTTTGACAGCACTGGCTAAACAATCGTTATGGCAATGATACTTTTAGTCTGAGTACAAAGTCGGCAAATGCCTGTGCGGGATCCGGCTCCTTCATGAAGGTCTCCCCTATCAGGAATCCTTTGAAGCCCGCGGCTCTTAAAGTTACGATGGTTTCAACACTACTGATCCCGCTTTCCGCAATGGCCGGTTTCGTTGTTGGGATCTTGTTGATAAGGGCAAGCGATGTATCGATATTCACTTCGAATGTCTTCAGGTCGCGGTTATTTACCCCTATCATGTCTACCTCGTCGCAAATATGATCCAGTTCCTGCTCATTGTGGATCTCCAGCAATACCTCCAGCCCGAGTGTCCTGGCGAAAACCGCAAGACGATGCACTTCCACCGGCGACAGGCATGCCGCTATGAGCAGGATCACATCGGCCCCGAAGGCCTTTGCCTCGGCGATCTGCCATTCATCGATGATGAAATCCTTGCGCAACACGGGCACTTCAGTTACGATCTTAGCCTGGATAAGATCATCCAGGTCGCCGCCGAAGAATTCTCCATCCGTCAAAACGGAAATGCCCGCCGCCCCAAGATGATTGTAGGCAACTACTACCGGTTCCACCTCCGTTCCCTTTTCCTTGAACCACCCCTTGCTCGGGCTCTTGCGCTTGAACTCGGCGATGATGCCCGTGCTGTCTTCCTTAAGTAGACTCCTGACCATGGACCGCGTGGCGAATTCCCAGAAGAATCCTTCCTTCCTGAAGCGTTCGATGCTGCTAAGCGGCTTCAGCTTCGCCACTTCCTTTCTCTTTGCCGCGATGATGGTATCGAGGATGGTACTCATTGCAATGAAAGTAATTTTTGTAAAGATTGATAGGCGCGTCCGCTCTCGAGGCTCTCGACGGCCGCCTGGTAGGCATCGTCGTATTGATCGTAGGCGCCGGTACAAAACAGGGCCATCGCCGCATTCGCCAGCACAACGGCATTCTGCGCCCAGTTGCCCTCTCCCCTGATGATAGTGGAAAAAATTCTTGCAGCATCCTCCACCGTCTTCCCGCCATGTATATCCGCCGCGAGAACACTCCTCTTTCCGAGTTGCTCCGGCGTCATGATGCGTTCGCCGTAATTGGTGATGACCTTGGTGTCGTTCGTGAGGGATATCTCGTCATACCCATCGAGGCCATGAATAATGGTGAATGCTTTACCGGTTTGCTGCAGGAGATAGTTATATACTCTCGCCATCTCGAGGCTGAAGACGCCCACCAGCTGGAAGGATGGATCGGAAGGATTCACCATCGGTCCCAGCATATTGAAGAAGGTGCGCATCGCAAGATTCTTTCGGATCGGTCCCACTGTACGAAGCGCAGGGTGGAACAGGGGTGCATGAAGGAAGCAGATATTCGCCTGGTCGGTCTCGCGTTGCAATGACTCACTATCATTCTTGAACCGGTATCCCAGTTGTTCCATCACATTGGAGGCGCCGCTGACGGACGATGCACCATAGTTACCATGCTTCGCTACTTTCTGCCCGGAACCGGCCACGATGAAGCAACTGAGCGTGGAGATATTGAACGTGTCCTTTCCGTCTCCACCTGTGCCCACGATATCGATAGTTTCGAAATTGCTGAGGTCTATATGCACACAGAGTTCGAGCAATGCATCGCGGAAGCCCTGCAATTCTTCGATGGTGATCGACCGCATGAGATAGACGGTCATGAAGGCAGTCACCTCGTGCTCATTGTAACTGCCCTTGCCGATATTGACAAGAACGTCCTTCGCTTGTTGGCGATCGAGGGTTTTGTGCTCGAACAAAAAAAGTAATATTTTTTTCATAACCTCAAAAAAAAGTCAAAATTCAAAAGTAAAAAGTCAAAATACGACTCCGTTCTCAGCCCGATGGATTTGAATAGCCCCGCTTTAAGCAAATTGAGGACTCTCGCTATTCACGATTCACGTTTCACGATTCACGACTCAGATCGCCAGCCAATTTCTAAGTATCGCCTCTCCCATCGGCGTCAGCACACTCTCCGGGTGAAACTGCACCCCTCTCACATCGAATTTCTTATGCTGGAGCGCCATGATATAATTATTGGCATCCCTCGCCGTTATCTCCAATTCATCCGGAAAGCCTTCCTCCGAAACGATCCAGCTATGATAGCGTCCCACCTCGATCTCCGTAGGAAGACCGGTAAAGAGCGCATTTCCCGTAACCGGCTTTTCCAGTTGCAGCGTCACGGGTGTTGCCACACCATGATAGACCGTCGAAAGATTCACCAGCTTTCCGCCGAAGGCCTGTCCAATGGCCTGGTGACCCAGGCATACACCGAGAATGGATTTGCTGGCAGCATATTCCTTAATGAGCGGAAGCAGCATGCCTGCTTCTTCCGGAATACCGGGGCCGGGGGAAAGAATGATCTTGTCATATTCCTTTACCTTTTCCAGCGGCAGCTCATCATTCCGGTACACATCCACTTTCTGGTGCAGTATCTTCTCTACCAGGTGAACCAGGTTGTAGGTGAATGAATCGTAGTTATCAAAAACGAGAATTTTCATATTGGTGATCCAGGTATTGTTAGATTTATTTTATCGATTCCGCAAATTCAATGGCCTTCTTCAGCGCACCAAGTTTATTACGCACTTCCTGCAGCTCATTATCGGGCACACTTGCCGCTACCACTCCCGCACCGGCCTGGTAGGTCAGGGTATTATTACGGCTAAGGAAAGTGCGGATCATGATGGCATGATTACAACTTCCATCGAATCCCATGAAGCCGATGGCGCCACCATAGTAGCTGCGCGGCGTCGGTTCATATTCGTTGATGAGTTCCATTGCCTTGAATTTCGGCGCGCCGCTTAAAGTACCCGCAGGAAAGGTCTTCGCCATGAGCATGAAAGGATTGCTGTCCTTCCCCACTTTGCCGGTCACCTCGCTGACGAGATGGATGACATGCGAGAAATATTGCACCTGCCGGTAGTGTGCAACGGTGACATCGTCGCAGACCCTGCTGAGATCGTTCCTCGCAAGGTCGACCAGCATCACGTGCTCCGCATTCTCCTTTGCATCCACCAGGAGTTTTTCCGTGGCCATACGGTCCGCGCCCTCATCACCCGATCTTCTCGCCGTGCCGGCTATCGGGTGAACGACCGCCTTTCCGTCCTGGATGATGAGCTGCGATTCCGGTGAGGAACCCATTAATTTATAATCGCCGTAATCGAAGAAGAACAAATAGGGCGAGGGATTGATGCTGCGCAATGCCCTGTACACATTGAACTCATCCCCGGTGAAGGGCTGGCGGTAGCGCCGGCTCAGGACGATCTGGAAGACATCGCCGCGGTGCGAACTTCGAATGCCCTTGCTCACCATTTCCATGTAATCGCTGTCCGTCATATTGCAGACCTCTTCGCCTTTGCTCCTGAAGGGATAGACGGGCACATCCTTGCTCCTGATAAGCGATTCCACCACGGAAAGCTCACTTTCTATATCCGCGATATTATTTTCGCAAATGAATAATTCATCCTTGAAATGATTGAAGGCGATCACGTATTGGTACAGGCGATACCTCATCAATGGGATGGATGTTTCGGAATGCAGCAAATGATCCGGAGTCATGCTCTTGGTCTTCGGACCCGAATCGCCTGTTTTTTTATTGAGCTTAATGCTATCGAAGAACTGCACGGCGTCATAGGTGGTATAGCCATAAAGTCCTTGCGCAAACCTCGCCTCCCTGGCCTCCGAATGGGTGATGCTAAACTTCTGCATGAAATCCCAGACGAGATCAGGCACTTCGCTTACCTTATTGATGGCGATCTTCTCCGGTTTGCGCGCGGGTAATTTGAATTCTACTTCTTTGGTAGAGATGATCTCAATTCCTGCAATGGCATTGATGCCGATGAAGGAATAGCTGTTCTCGGCCGCATGGTGATCGGTGCTTTCCAGCAATACTGTGTCCCGGAACCTGTCGCGCAGCCGCAGATAGATCCCCACCGGTGTGTATACATCGGCGAGCACTCGCTTCACGGTCGTTGCTATTTCAATCTTTTTCATACTGCTGGCTACTTAAAATAAAAAGCCCCGAAGACAATTCGGGGCTCTGAATACCTTATAAATAAAGTAATGACACTACAGCACCCCTGACGAGTTTGTATGCCACCACCACTGAATATTTGTTATTTGCATTTTCATTGCAATGCAAATATGTAGCGACAAATCCACTCCAACAAAAAAACTTTACTATTTTATAATATTTTCGCCTGCATATGTCGGAAATATTCATGGTGCCGGGCTTGTACAACTCAGGTCCTCAACACTGGCAAACTCATTGGGAGAACAAATACGGCTGTAGCTGCATTTCTCGTGACCAGGTGGAACTGGTTGGAATTGGGGAATCAGGAATTGGTAATTAGGCCTTATGAGAAGATTTTTCAAAGATCAGCCATATTCCTTATTCCTAATCCCTAATGCCTGGAACGTTACTGGTGGGACCTAGCGATGTAGAGGCGCCTTCCTACCCACACGGGACCAGGGGTTTCGGACCAATGCCGGACTTTAAACTTCCTTTCGAATCCATT
>DATHKS010000160.1:0-2971 GCA_035488975.1 Chitinophagaceae bacterium
GCGGGGAAATATGAAAGACGGGGATAAGGTAATTGTCCAGCGGCAGCATGATCATGAAGTCGAGCATGTGCGTAAAATTCAGCGAGGCAAGCAAGAAGACAATGATTCTTTCCTGTCGGGACATTAGCGAACGATTTGGCAATTTTAATAATCCGGCAACTGGTCAATGCGGCATGCTCCGATGAGTAATGACTTCCTTGCAGGAGCATTGTCGAATTGCCAAATTGTCGAATTGCCGATTTCCTGCTTTCAACTAACTTTAAAAAAATTAGAGATTATGGACCGCAGGAATTTCACTAAAAATACGTCTTTAGCGACTGCTGGCATCACCATTCTTAATTTTCCTGTTTTTGGAAAAAATGCACCCTCTAACAAGGTAGTGTTGGCAGTAATGGGAGTCAATAGTCGCGGGGCCTATCTCGCGGAATCATTTTCGAAATTAGAGAATGTCGAGATCGCCTATATCTGCGATGTGGAAGACACCGCAATTGCGAATGGGCTGAAACCATTTGCCAGTGCGGCCCGCAAGCCGGTTGTTGTAAGGGATATCAGGCAACTCGTTAAGAAAACGGACTTCGATGCGCTGGTGATTGCAGCACCTGACCACTGGCACACGCCGGCCGCCATCCTGGGAATGTCCCATGGCAAACACGTGTATGTCGAGAAGCCCTGCGGACATGATCCCAATGAGGGAGAGCTCATAGCAGCGGCTATGAGGAAATACGGGAAACAGGCACAGATGGGAAACCAGCGTCGCTCGATGCCCAACCTGATCGAGGCGGTACGGCTCGTGAGAGAAGAAGGCATCATCGGCAATACCTACTTTGCCAAGGCATGGTATGCCAACAACAGGAAATCGATCGGTATTGGTAAGAAAATACCCGTACCGTCAACACTCGACTTCGAATTGTGGCAGGGCCCTGCGCCGAGAAGGGATTACAAGGATAATCTTGTCCACTACAACTGGCATTGGTTCTGGAATTGGGGAACGGGCGAAACCTGCAACAACGGAACGCATGAAATAGATTGTTGCCGTTGGTTCCTCGGCACCGACTTCCCAACAAAGGTGACCTCTTCCGGTGGTCGCTATGCTTTCAAGGACGATTGGGAAACGCCGGATACGCAGGTGGCGAGTTTTGAGTTTGGAAATAATAAGTCCATTACCTGGGAGGGACGGAGCTGCAATATCTTCCCGGTGGAAGGAGCAGGCAGGGGCTTCATCATCTATGGCGACAAGGGCACATTGATCAACCTTGGCAACGACGACTACAAGATCGTGGATACGGCCAATAAAGTAGTGAAGGAAGTAAAGAGCGATGCGAAGAACGATCCGACAAACCCCGTGAGTGCGAGTGGCAATCTCGACTTCTATCATTTCTCCAACTTCATAAAAAGTATAAAGGACGAGGCGAAATTGAATTCTCCGGTCACGGAAGCATATAAGAGCGTATTGCTTTGTCACCTGGGCAATATCGCGCAAAGAACGGGAGAGACACTGCACTGCGATGCGACTAACGGACACATTCTTCATAACCCCGCCGCGAATAAACTTTGGAAGAGGGAATATGAGAAGGGATGGGACGGGGATTTGGGGGGATTAATGGAAATGCAGACGGGGATTTGGGTAGATTAATGGATTAGGAGGATTAGAGTATGTTTAAAGACACATTCGATCAAGGACAAGACTCAACAGCATCCTTATTACGAATAGAATTTACAAAAAAAAGGATCCCAATCCCCTCATCCATTAATCCCCCCAAATCCCCGTCTGCATTTCCATTAATCCTCCCAAATCCCCGTCACAGCTCCTTTATCTTAATACTCCTGAAGCTCACCGCATGTCCATGATCCTGCAACAGGATATGCCCCTGCTTCGCCTCGCCGAAATTCTTCCAGTCTTTGTACTTACTTATTGCTACCAGGTCGCGGTAGTCCCTGGAGCCTCTATCATACTCCAATACTTTTATGCCATTCAGGTAATGCTCCACATGATTGTTCGGATACACTACTATTCTTCCCGTGTTCCATTCACCCGGTTGGTGGATGAAGCGTTTCGTCTTCTCCGCCTTTATCAAATCATACAGTGAGGCGAGTGTGCGATCGCCATCCCTGCCCAGTTTAGCATCCGGGTGCAGGCTATCATCCAGCAATTGATACTCTAATCCAATCGCCGAGCCGTCGCTTTGTTCCTCCAGTGTCACGAAATATTTTACGCCGCTGTTGGCGCCGGGTGTCAGCTTGAAATCGAAGGAAAGATCGAAGGCATGATACAACCCCGTCGTTATGATATCTCCGCCATTTCCCGCTTCCTTTCCAGTGGCCGCCGCCACATCCAGTAGTCCGCCCTGCACTGCCCAACCCTTAGCGGGGAAGGTCTTCAGTTTCGCTCCCACCCATCCTTTATTGCTAACGCCATCGAATAATAATTTCCAACCGGAGCTTTTCTCATAGGGAGAAAGGTAGTTCGGTACCGTATTCGTCACATACACACCCTTGGGAAATGCGGCGGGTGTCAACCCGGTCGTCCTGATATGGATATTCTTCCACCATATTCTCTTGCCCGCCATCTCGGGCTTGTTGATCGCATGCACCTGCAATGCGATTATCCCCTTATGATCCATGGCATCGACCACATAGGCCGATGGCTTATCATTCACCCATGTCCTTATCTCGTTGCCTATGCATTCCACTCTTATTTTATTGAACACGCCGGTCTTCAGTAGCTCCTGCGCCGACTGATGCAGCGACATTGGATACAGCCATTCCCTCCTGCCCTCGTCGTATACGCCACCCGTCCATTTGCGTGAAGAAGGATCCAGCTCGAATTGATAGCCGAATACCTTCCCGTTTCCCTTATTCCCGGCCGGATCGTACTGGCTGCGGAATTGTATGCCGGAATTGGAACTGCTATCCTCGATCTTCACTTCGAGTTCCAGCACGAAGTCGGTATATTCCTTATCGCTAATGAGAA
>DATHKS010000161.1:0-3632 GCA_035488975.1 Chitinophagaceae bacterium
TTTCACTTTTCTTGCTTTCCTGGCTTTGCAGGCGGTGGCGTTGTGGTTTCTCATTACCTATAATAAATTTCATCGCGCCAAGGGCCTGGGCGTCGCAAACGAGGTCACCGGCTGGTTCAACTCCAAGTATAACAATGTCGAGGATTTTTTCAAGATGAAGGAAGAGAACCGGCGCCTTCTCCGGATGAATGATTCACTCATCAATCTTCTTTCTTCCAATTTCGTCAGAACAGATACAGCGGTTCTATTCACGCGCGATTCCATTCCTTTCGATACGCTTGGCCATTACCGTCACTATGCCTGGCGCGATGGACAGGTGGTGTACAATACCGTCAACTCGGATAAGAACTATGCACAATTGAACCGCGGCTCCAACCAGGGTATCAAGGACAACATGGGCGTTTTCAGTTCGGATGGCGGACTGGTAGGACAGGTAGTCAATGTGAGCCCCAATTTCAGCCAGGTAATGAGCCTGCTTCATGTGCAGAACAAGGTGAACGTACTCGTGAAGAAGTCGAAGAACTCCGGCACACTTTCCTGGGATGGAAAGGATCCGCGCTTCCTCACCTTGTCCGGCATCCCCAAGAGCGACTCACTCAGTAAGGGAGATACCATTCTCACGGGAAATTATTCACTGAGCTTTCCGCCAGGGCACCTCGTAGGTACCATTGCGGAGATCGTTCCCGACAATTCCACCAATTTCTATATCCTTAAGATAAAAACGGCCGCCAATTTCAACAACCTGCAGCAGGTCCTGATCGTAGAGAATCTTCAGTATGAAGACCAGGCGGACCTGCAGACAGAGACCAAGAAGAAGGTGGACGAAGCAAAAAAGAATACACGGTGAGCGATTTTTTTAGAAATATCATCCGCTTTGCACTCTTCATCTTCGTACAGGTGTACGTGTTTGATAAGGTTCCGCATTTGCACAGGTTCATCGTGCCTTACATCTACTATCTCTTCATCCTCTGGCTGCCTTTCAGCGTGTCGAGGATAGGGCTGTTGTTCATTGGCTTTATTACCGGCATGGCGCTCGATTATTTTACCAATACCCCGGGCCTGCACGCGGCGGCTTGCGTATTGATCGCCTATGTGCGTCCATTCCTGATCAATATCCTCACACCCAAGGATCCCTCCGAATTCAACTACCGCGAACCCTCGCCACGTGCGATGGGCTGGACCCCTTACCTTGTTTATGTGCTCGTGCTCACGTTTCTTCACCATGGCTACCTTACCGTTCTCGAATGGCTATCATTCGGCAGCTTCTTCGATTTGCTGATAAAGGTGGTAGCAACTACGGCCATCAGCATGCTGCTTATCATCACAACCGAATTGCTGTTTACGAGGAAGATGAAGTTTAGGACCAATACGGCGTGAGGTTGGAAGCAAGGAATAAGGAATTTGGGATTGGGAATTGGTGTAAATGTTGAAAAATCATTACTGATAAATATCGGAACTATTCTAATGAGGCCTTATTCCTAATTCCCTATTACTAATTCCACCATCTTCTTAAAATAATAATAGCAAGACAAACATGTCTGTCTTCAACCAATCACGCAGTCGCATCATTCGCCTCATCTTCACTATCACCTTCATCATCATCGTGAGCCAGTTGGTGTATTTGCAGGTGGTCTCGGGAAAATATCAGCGGCTGGCAGATGAGAATGCGATCCTGAAGAAGACTGTCTACCCGCCACGCGGAATTGTCTTCGACCGGAAACGCAGGGCCATCCTGAATAATACCATGACCTATGATCTCATGGTCACTCCATCGCAGCTTCGCGGGCTCGATACAACGCTCTTCTGCCAGTTGATGAATATCGACACAGCGGAATTCAATAAGCGGATCATCACTGCCATTATCCGCAACAGGTCTTTCAGGCCCTCCGTCTTCGAGGCCTCTCTCTCCGAAGAGAAGTATGTGAGACTGCAGGAGAACCTATGGCGCTTGCAAAACGGCTTCTACATCCAGGAACGCCCCATCCGGTCATACCCGTATAACTGCGGCGCCAATATCGTGGGCTATATTGGGGAAGTAGACTCCAATTACCTGAAGAATCATTCCGAACAGGGGTACCAGAGCGGCGACTATGCCGGCATGACGGGCATGGAGAACAGTTATGAGAAAGCACTCATGGGCGAACGCGGCGTGCAATACCTGATCAAGGATAATTTCAACAGGATAAAAGGGCCATATGAGAACGGCACACTCGATGAGCCTGCCATGGCCGGTAATAGTCTCTACACGAGTCTCGATGTAGAACTCCAGGAGTTGGGAGAGAAACTCATGACGAATAAAGTGGGCGCCATCATCGCCATCGATCCACGCACGGGCGGGATCCTCGCAATGGTCAGTAGCCCCACCTACAATCCTGCGCTGCTAACAGGAAGTGAAAGACGGAAGAATTTTGCGGCATTGTATAAGAATCCACAGCTTCCCTTGCTCAACAGGACGATGTCCACTTACTATCCTCCCGGCTCAACATTTAAGACGCTGCAGGCATTAGTAGCCTTGCACGAAGGAATGATCACGCCGCAGACAAGCTTCTCCTGCTCCGGTGCATTTTATGGATGCGGAAAGCCGATGCGTTGTCTCGATCCCGGCGTATTTCAACTGACCGGCGCCATCACTCACTCCTGCAATACCTATTTCGCCAATGTCATGCAACGCGTGATCAATAATCCGAAATACCCCGACATCGACAGCAGTCTCCGCCAGTGGGCGCGCTATATGAATGCATTCGGACTTGGGCATAAGCTTGGTGTGGACCTGCCATCGGAGAGGAGTGGATCGATACCTACTCCCGCTACCTATAACAAAGTATATGGCGAGGGACATTGGAACTTCTGCACCTTCCGCTCCGTCAGCATTGGCCAGGGTGAAGTACTGGCAACGCCGTTGCAGGTGGCTAACGAAATGGCATATCTCGCCAACAAGGGATGGTTCATCACGCCGCACGTCGTGGATTCGATCGCTGGCGGTGACAAGTATGGACTATTGAAATCATATAAAGAAAAACACTTTCCACTTGAGATATCCGATGAGGTGTTCGAGGCTGTGCACGATGGCATGCAGGGAGTGGTGGACAACGGAACCGGCAGGTCGGCGAAGTTAGCGGACATCGTCATCTGTGGAAAGACCGGTACTGCCGAAAATTATTATAAGGGTGTGAAGCAAAAGGACCACGCTTTCTTCGCTGCTTTTGCCCCCCGTAGTAACCCGCGGATAGCCATCGCAGTTATTTGTGAAATTGCCGGTACCGGTGGTAGTATATCTGCGCCGATCGCGGGACTTATGATCGAAAAGTATCTTAATGATACAATAGCCGCTAGCCGCAAGCCGTTGGAAGAACGTATCACCAATACCTTTCTTATACCTGCCCGCATGCTGCAACAAATGAAAAGCCTCGACTCGCTGGAGAAAGCAAAAGCTGCCGAGACGATCGCGAGGAACCAGTTGAAGGAATTGAACGACACGCTCCAGACCGAAGAGGCTCCGGATGAAGAATGGCTGAGGCAGGGCAATAAGGAGAAAAAGGACAGTTCGCGCAAGATGAGCTTTCCGGGCGCCATGATCCAGGCCGATGATCCGATGCAGAAGAGATCGGCCCGCCAGGCGCGTTAAAATGTTA
>DATHKS010000162.1:0-2371 GCA_035488975.1 Chitinophagaceae bacterium
TAGAATTGCCGGTTGAGCAAATGAATGGCGAGGTTATAGTCGTAGTTATTTTTATATTTATGATGATCGGCCAGCCTGTCGTATTTCCTGAAGGCATCGAGGAGAGGAATGAAATCGTAGCCCTGCGGGACATAGATCTTCGTAACGTTCCGGCAACCCAGGCCGAAGAATAGAAACACATCGTCGGAGAGCCTGTCGAGTTCTTCCGCCGTTTCGGTTCCATCGAGTATCGCAACAGAAGTGCGGTTGCGGCGGATGATATGCGGGAAGCGGCCGAAATAGTAATCGAAGTAGCCGGCGGAATTATTACTTCCTGTAGCGATATAGGCATCGCAGCCTTTGAGTCTCTCGGGGAACCGGATCAGGTCGCCGATGGCCGGAGACCAATCCGATAATTTTTCCGCGAGATGCCTGATAAGGACTTCGTCCTTCGAAGAAAGTTTTATGAGTGCGCTATGACCTGAAATGAAAACACAAAGCAGGTCGTGGAACCCCACCAGGGGAATATTCCCCGCCATCACGATGCCGATATTCTTTGGATGGGCCTGTACAGGCGGCAGATCATAGGAGCGTGTCCACGCCTCGAGTGCGGGTCTTTGGAGAAATGAATCTGCGATATTGCGGACCGCCAATTCAACGAATTCCGGGATGAACCAACTGTTCTGTTGTCCTGCTTTTTCCTTTGCAGCCGCCCAGGCCGGATCGGCGGAGAGCATGTATTGGCCGAGAGAGACGGCCAGATCGATCCTTTCTTGTAAATTCATCAACGTTTTTTATTTTAGTGCAGGCGACAGGCATAACATTTGGTCGGAACTGAGTGCCAGTCTTTAGGATCAAATTTGTCATGGATGAATCACCTGCAAAGATTAATTTTGTCTGCAAAAGTAACCTAACCAAATAATTTAAGATTGTATGGCTATAAAGATCACCGATGAATGCATCAACTGCGGCGCCTGCGAGCCCGAATGTCCAAACAATGCGATCTATGAAGGTGGTGTGGAATGGGCCATTGCTGATGGCACATCGGTCAAGGGCAGTTTTACCCTTATTGATGGATCCGTTGTTAATGCGGATCAGAAGAATGCGCCTGTGAGTGTTGATACCTATTATATTACACCCAATAAATGTACGGAATGCCAGGGTTTTCATGAAGAGCCTCAATGTGCGGCCGTCTGCCCGGTTGACTGCTGTGTACCCGATGAAATGTACCAGGAGACCGTTGAACAGCTGATGGCCAAGAAGGAAAAACTGCATATGTGATGTGCATAAGTAAGGAGCATTTCAATAGGCTGTAAGACCGAAGTGTTTTACCTTGTAGACATAATAGAGCAGCTTGTCTGCTAAATGCTTGGCGGGTGATATTTCCCGTCGTAAAAAGGTGAAGGAGAAACGGCCTTCACCTTTATTATTTCTTACCCGGCATTCTTCAAGAAATAAATCCCTTTTGACATACTAAATTTCCTACACAACGTTTTTTCCTCAATATTTGCGTTGCAAAACCGCAGATTTAATACATGAAGAAGAACATAGCCCTTGTAACCGGTGGTTTTTCCGGCGAAGCCGTCATCTCCTATAAAAGCGCTTTGACGATCGGCAATCATCTCGACAAGGAAAGATTCAATGTCTATACTATCGACATCAACCCCGAGGGTTGGTACCACACGCTGCCGGATGGCCGTAGAATCGAAGTGGACAAGAACGATTTCTCCCTCCGGATCGATAAGAACAAAGTAAAGTTCGATGCAGTCTTCGTGGGTATGCATGGCACGCCGGGCGAGGATGGAAAACTGCAGGGTTATTTTGATACACTCAGGATTCCCTATACCAGTTGCGACGCGGCCACTTCTGCCATTACCTTCAATAAGAGATATACCGTTGCCGTCGCCAAGATGGCGGGCATAGCTGTCGCCAATTCAGTCCATCTCTTCAGGCATTTGCCAGTACCCGTCGCTTCCGTGGCGGCCATGGTGAAATTGCCCGTATTCGTGAAGCCTAACAATGGCGGTTCGAGCATCGGCATGAGCAAGGTGACCAAACCGGAAGACCTCGGCGCGGCCATCGACAAGGCTTTCAGGGAGGACGACCAGGTGCTCGTAGAAGAAATGGTGCAGGGAAGGGAATTTACCGTCGGTGTATTCCAGACCAAAGCTGAGATCATCGTGTTGCCGATCACCGAGGTGAAGGCGCATGACGAAAAGGACTTCTTCGATTTCGAGGCCAAGTACGAGGGAAAATCGACGGAAACCACGCCCGCCGAGGTGGACGAAACAATAGCCGACAAGATCAGGAATGCGGCGCGTAAGATATATACAGTGTTCAACTGCAGGGGAGTGGTGAGGATCGATTTTATCTACGAGGAGAAGAGCGGGCA
>DATHKS010000163.1:0-6201 GCA_035488975.1 Chitinophagaceae bacterium
CAGGGACAAGAAAAATGTGCCCCATTTTCTCGTCCTTATCGAGGCGCAGCGTATAGTCGTGGAAATGGGGCACATTTTTCTTGTCCCTGTCGATCTTCGTATATATTAACTGGTAGCGGTAAGTCTCCGGATGGGAGAGTATGTCCTGCAATAGCGGTGAACCCTTTTGCTTCAACAGGTCACCGAGGAAGTTATCCGGTAAATTTTGAGCGTGCGACATTCCGTTAAAAAGCATGAGGATAAAAATACTGAGTGCAGGCCGCATCGCGTGAATATTTATGATGATGATAAATCTACAAAAACATCAGCACGTTATGAAGATATTCCTGAACTTCGCCACTCTTCAGACTAATAAATATACAATCAATGAAACTGGTTTCATATATCCGCAATGATCGTGAGCAATTGGGCGTATTGATCGATGGCCTTGTGTACGATATGGAGGTGCTGCATCCCGATCTTCCGGGTACGATGAATATGTTTCTCCAGTATTGGGAAGACACACTGCCTATCGCGCAGGCGGGAGAACTCTTGTTACGCGAGGGCACGCGAAGCAGCAATAAGGGCGTACCGGTCGGGCAGATCCAATGGCTCGCACCTATTCCTGCACCCACGAGTTGCCGTGATGCCTATGCATTTCGCCAGCACGTGGCGGCGGCGAGGCGAAACAGGAAGGTGGATATGATACCCGAGTTTGATCAATATCCCGTTTTCTATTTCACCAATCACCATAGTATACAGGGGCCGGGAAATATTTTCTGCATGCCGGATCATTTCGAAAAACTCGACTTCGAACTGGAGGCGGCCGTTCTCATTTGCAAACATGGCCGTAACATTAAGGCTGAAGAAGCCGATGAATATATAGGCGGATTGATGATCATGAATGATATGAGTGCGAGAAGACTGCAGATGGAAGAGATGTTATTGAACCTCGGCCCGGCGAAGGGTAAGGATTTCTCTACAGTGATCGGGCCCTGGCTGGTCACCTGCGATGAATTGCGTCATCTCGAGATCCCTGCAAAGGAAAATCATGTCGGGAAGAACTGGAATCTTAAGATGACCTGCTCCGTGAATGGCAAGCAGGTGAGCGAAGGCAACCTGGGAGATATGGACTGGACATTTGCCGAGATCATCGAGCGGGCTTCCTATGGAACCGATCTCTATCCCGGCGATATAATAGGTAGCGGCACCGTTGGCACGGGCTGTTTCCTGGAGTTGAATGGAACCGGCAAACTGAATGATCCCAATTATGTTGAACAGTGGTTACAGCCCAATGATGTTGTTGAAATGAATATCGATCAATTGGGAATACTGAGCAATACGATTGTTGCGGAAGAAAGCGAATGGAGTGTACTAAAGAGGAAGAAACAATAACGTGAATCGTCAATCGTGAATACAACACTCTACAATGAGAATATTCGAATCGAGTAAGGCCCTGTCCTGGTCGATTCGAATATTCTAACCACGGAGTGTATTCACGATTCACGTCTCAAATTGATCAGATAGCCACTTTCTTCCTAGCAGTCGCCGCTCCCTTATTCTTCACCTTCCCCATCATCGAATCCTTCACCTTGAGTTCTTTTGCTGCATTTACTTCTGCCGAACCAACTCCGCTGTTTTCGATGTCCATGTCCTGTACGATGAAACTGGCCGCCTGGATGCTTCCGACACCCTTGTTCCTGATCACCACATGATCCGCCTTACCATTGAGGCGCACATCACCGACACTTTTGTTGTCGATGTCAAGCGACTGGGCCGTTACGTTTAAGTCAACCGAGCCCACACTCTTGTTGTCGATCTTCAGGTTTTCGAAGACAAGGCTATTAGTAGAGGAGATATCGCCGACTGTTTTCAGATCGATCGCCTTCAGCTTGTGGAAGGTGATGTAGATCTTGATCTTCTTCTTCGTGTCGAAATTCACGTCCTTCTTCATGTCCACATAGAGCTTCGAGCCTTCATTCCTCACTTCGAAATACTGTTGAAGATTATCCTCGGCTTCGATCTTCAGCGATTCCTTGTCGCCCTGCGTGAGCACCAGGCTGAACACGCCCTTGGCATCGAGTTGATCGAAGGACTGGACCGGTATTTCCTTGGTGACAACATTACCGCTTCCTACAATTTTGGTCTTATTATCATGGTTATCCTGCGCGTTTACAGCAAGCGAAGAAACGCAGGCGGCCAGGGCAAACAATACAATACTTTTTTTCATGACTTTTGATTTTAAGTTTAAACTATTTAAGAACGAAAGGCTTCGTATAACGAATGTGCAATGTATTTTGTTACAGCCCGGGGCCAAAGTTTATGAATGGCAAATAATAAGTTTGGAAGGTGATCTTCACCTGCCTGATATTTGCCGCATATAATCGTTTGCAATGGTGATCGACCTGTCAAGCCTGAAACCTTCGGAGAAACAGTATTATCTGCAGCATGTGGTCGCCCCGCGCCCGGTTTGTTTCGCTTCAACTATTGATAAGGAGGGTAATGTGAACCTGAGCCCCTTTAGTCATTTCAATCTCTTTTCCTCCAACCCGCCTATTCTTATCTTCTCGCCATCGCGGCGGGTGAGGGACAATACCACCAAGCATACTTTGGAGAATGTGCTCGAGGTACCCGAGGTGGTGATAAACATCGTGACCTATGATATGATCCAGCAGATGTCGCTGGCCAGCTGTGAATACCCGAGAGGCACCAATGAATTCACGAAGGCTGGTTTTACGGCCGTTCCTTCAACGCTGATCCGGCCACCGAGGGTGAAGGAAAGCAAGGTGCAGATGGAATGCCGGGTAAATGAGGTGAAGCCGTTAGGCACCGAGGCCGGCGCCGGCAACCTCGTGATCTGCGAGGTGCTGAGAATGCATATCGACGATGCGCTGCTTGACGCGATGCCGGATGAAAAGACTGGCATCAGGCTGATCGATCAACGCAAGCTCCATCATATCGCGAGACTCGGCGGCGACTGGTATTGCGTGGTGAATGAAACGAATCTCTTCCAGGTAGAGAAGCCCAACACGGCGCTCGGCATCGGTATAAATGATCTGCCTTCCTCCATCCGCAATAGCCAGGTACTGACGGGTAATGACCTGGGACAACTAGGCAATGTACACGAGACGCCCGTGGTGGATGCCACCTTCGACGATGATCATCTCCGTCAGATCATCCAGTATTACAGTTTGAATCCAGAAGAGATGGAGAGGGAATTGCATCTCTACGCGCACCGGCTGTTGGGAGAGAAGAGGGTGAGGGAGGCGTGGCAGGTGTTGCTGGCGAATAATTTGGCAATTTGAAGAGGGGGTCAATTAGCCAATTTGAAAATGTGCCAATGTGCCAATGCTGGCGTGCTACGATGAGGAATGAATATTCTTTTGAAATGGTTGACTTTGATTTTTGAGTTTTAGGCTACTCTCGATAGTCCTACCAACACGTCATAGTTCCTGAACTGGCCCTATGATTAAATAAGCATTATTGGACACAAATACCGCTGACAAGGTTTGTTATCGTTGTCATTTATTCAGGAACTTCTTACGCGGGCTCCTTTTTTGATGAAATATGGAAAATATGATGACCTGCTTTCTCTGCTCATCCAACAAATAAACAATTGAAAAGGGATATTTTTTTAACGCGGCTTCCCGGAACTCTTTATAGGTGTTTCTGTATCTAAAGGGATATTTGCAGATGGTAGCAGTCTTCTCATCTATTTCTTTAATAAAATTCTCAGCGGCCTTTTCACTTCGTTTAAGATACCAGCTTACGGCCTCTTTATATTCTTCCAATGCTTTAGGAGCATACACATGCCGGTAGGTCATTTCACTTTCGCTTTTCTTACCATTTCCTTTGCCTGCCTGTTTGCACTGGCAGCGCTTATTGTCTTTCCGTACTTTTTATATTGACCATACCTGCTGTCTAATTCAGCTTTAAACTCGGGAGTATATTCCCCTTCGTCCTGTGTTATATCATCCTCAAATAGAGTGTAAATAGCTTTTAGCTTCCTTTCCTCGGCCGTCTCTATAAATAGGTGCAATCGCTGCCGGATAGTTGTTGTCTTCATGATTATCCTCATTTTCATCAAATTTACTCATTTTTTATCCTTGTTCAAACGCGTGGTATCTGGGCAGTTCATCTTGTTATTCTTCTATTTGCCGTGTTCGCCGAAGTTTTCCTACTGAATTCCGAATCTCCAACTGTCAGGCTGTTTTTTGAATTTTTACTTTTGAATTTTGACTTCCAATTTCAACCAACTCCACCCCAAAACACAATGGCCCTCGCATCACACGAAGGCCATAAGGTTAATAGGGAACGGACCTGAATATTATTTCACACTGCCGAATACTTTCTGCAACAGGGCCGAGGCCTGTCCGAGAGGATTCGCGCGGATCTTCGCTTCTTCTTTAGCCACCTGGTCGAACAAGGCATCGATGGCCTTACCTACCACGAAACTCGTAAGATCGGGATTCACTTTCTTGAAGGTGGTCGGAAACTTGTTGTAGGTAGTAACGATATCTCCATAATACTTGGTAGCATCCACTTTCTCCAATGAACTCTGTACCGGCGCAGTAAATGCAGCCGTTAATTTAGCCGTCGTCTTTTCCTTGAAGTATTGTGTGGCCGCATCCTTGCCGCCGCGCAGCAAATTGAGCGCATCGGTGATCGTCATTTCCTTTATGGCATCCACGAATATGGGCTTCGCATAGGCCACGGCATCTTCCGCCCCGCGATTGATGGACAGGATCGCCTTATCCACCTGCGCACCCATGCCGGCGGAACGCAATGTCTTCTCCACTTTCTGTGCATCGGGAGGAAGGAACATCTTATATACATCGCTTCCGAAGAAGCCATCTGTTTTGTTAAGATTCAGAACGGCATTGGCCACGCCCTGTGAAAGCGCCTCTTTGATTCCCTGGCCAGCCTCGCCCTCGGACACATCCGACCCCGATTTCTTGGAGAGGATCTTAGGTAGTTTCAACTGGGAATGCGAAACGGCAGGAATGAGGGATGCGGAAAATACAAGAGCGAGAAAGTAGGTTTTCATCATACGTTATTAGTTTAATAGTCATCAAAATACCTCCGGGAAACGGAATCTGCAACTGAAGTACCAATATTTGACGATAGTTTATCCTATTTAGTGTGCAGGAGCGGAGATTTCTTTTTTTGAAAGCCCCTGAATAATTAGCCAATTAGCCAATTTGGAAATGTGCCAATTGGGCGTGGTATGCGACGATGCCTGCGCGGAAAGAACACGGGAGTTTCTCAAAACACGCAATCATTGGCACATTGTCACATTTTCAAATTGGCTAATTCCTTTTACCTTTGCACCAATTTTGAAAATGAATACAAACCACCTGTCCGAACAAGAGCAATTGCGACGCGAGAAACTGGCCGAATTGATCATGATGGGCATAGAACCCTATCCCGCACCCTTATTCCCGGTCAATGCCAGCTCCGTCGACATAAAAGCCAATTACACGGACGAGAAGAAGGCGGAATTCGCCAATGTTTGTGTGGCCGGCCGCATCATGAGCGTACGCGACATGGGGAAGGCCAATTTCGCCGTGATCCAGGACGGAAAGGGAAAGATCCAGCTCTATATCCGCCGGGACGATATCTGCCCCGGCGAAGACAAGAGCCTCTATGATATCGTCTGGAAGAAACTGATCGACCTCGGCGACATCATCGGCGTAAAAGGTTTTGCCTTCATCACCAAGACCGGCGAGACTTCTATTCATGTGCAGGAGCTGACACTACTGGCCAAGTCGCTGAAGCCCCTGCCCGTGGTAAGGGAAGCGGATGGCGAGACCTTCGATGCCGTCACGGATCCCGAATTCCGCTATCGCCAGCGCTATGCAGACCTCATCATCAACCCTGCGGTGAAGGAGACCTTCATCAAGCGCACGAAGCTCTTCAATTCCGTAAGAGAATTCCTCAATGCGCAGGAGGCCCTGGAAGTGGATACCCCGGTGTTGCAGAGCATCCCCGGCGGAGCCGCTGCGCGTCCCTTCATTACCCATCATAATGCACTCGATGTTCCCTTTTACCTGCGGGTGGCGAATGAACTTTACCTGAAGCGACTCATTGTCGGCGGCTTCGATTGGGTATATGAGTTCAGCCGGAATTTCAGGAATGAAGGAATGGACAGGACGCATAATCCCGAATTCACCATACTCGAGTTCTATGTCGCCTACAAGGATTACCTGTGGATGATGGATA
>DATHKS010000164.1:0-4714 GCA_035488975.1 Chitinophagaceae bacterium
GGGAGCGGGTGATCGAAGCGGCGAAACTCATAGATATGCACGATTTCATCATGCGCCTGCCCGGTGGCTACGATTACAATGTAATGGAAAGGGGGGCTACCCTCTCCCTGGGACAACGACAGTTGCTTTCCTTTATCCGGGCCCTTCTGTACGACCCGTCGATCCTCATCCTGGATGAGGCGACTTCCTCCGTGGATACGGAGAGCGAGATGTTGATCCAGCATGCTATCGATACACTGATAAGCGGTCGAACGGCCATAGTGATTGCCCACCGCCTTTCCACGATCCGCAAAGCCGATAAGATCATCGTTCTTGACAAGGGTGAATTGAAGGAAGCGGGTACGCACGATGAACTGATGCAGAAAGGAGGATTTTATGCAAGGCTTCACGAGATGCAGTTTGAAAAAAAGGGGCAGATTATTTCCTGACCCTCACTGCCTTGAGGGCCAGAGCCACTCCCGCGGAGGACGAGGATCCGGGCTATCGTTTTCTTTATTCCCAAATCGTCAAATTCCTTCATAGCGGAGTTCATTTTTGGCGCCCCACCCTTATCTTTGCGCCAAATTTCAGGAAGAATATGCATTCCACACGCCTCAAATCCTTTACCATCGCGGTTTTTACAGTTCTGATCGCCAGTTTTTCAACGGGTGTGTCGGCCCAGGATCATAATGGCACCCATGTGAAGGAAGAGAAAGAGGTGGGCGAGAAGGAGAAGGGAAAATTCAACGCGGCGGAGGTGATCTTCGGCCACGTACTGGATTCTCATGACTTCCATTTTTTCGATATTGGAGAACGTCCGGTATCGCTTCCTCTTCCCGTCATCATTTATTCTCCGCAGCGGGGCCTGACCACATTCATGTCCTCCCGTTTGGAGCATGGGCACAAGGCCTACAAGGGGTATATGTTGCTGACTGAACACCGCAGAACGGAATGGAAACTGGATCCGCAGAAATATTTTGTCGGCGATATCGTGGCAGTGAACGAAGCCGGCGAACTGGACACTACGGTGAAAGTGTATGATATTTCCCTCACGCGTAATGTGGTCCAGATGCTGATCGCCCTTTTCCTTTTCACCTGGATCATGCTTCGCATAGCAAAGAGATACAAGAGCGGAGTTGGAGTTACATCGGCACCAAGAGGATCGCAAAGTCTTTTGGAACCCGTCATCACTTTCGTTCGTGACGAAGTGGCGAAGCCCAACCTGGGGAGCAAATACGAGAAATATCTTCCCTACCTGCTCACGGTATTCTTCTTCATTCTTATCAATAATCTTTTTGGCCTCATACCGGGAACAGCCAACGTGACCGGGAACATTGCGTTTACCACTGTACTTGGCCTGATATCATTCGTCGTGATCCTTGCCAGTACCAACAAGCATTACTGGGGTCACATTTTCAACCCGCCGGGCGTGCCTCTTGGAGTGAAATTCATCCTGGTGCCGGTAGAGTTCCTCAGTGTATTCATTAAGCCATTCGCACTTATCATTCGTCTTTTTGCGAACATGATCGCGGGCCACATTATTATCATTTGCCTCATTTCGCTGATCTTTATTTTCGCAGAGCTAAACCCGATCGCAGGATGGGGCGCCTCACCGCTTTCGTTAGCCTTTACCATATTCATTTATTTCATCGAGCTGCTGGTGGCATTCATACAGGCATTCATCTTTGCCATGCTGACGGCGGTATTCATCGGCCAGGCGTTCGAAGGTGGACATCACGACGTGGATCACCACGACGAAGCTGTAATAGTTTAGGATTGTTTTTTTAATTATAAAAATCAAGTATCATGGATTTATTGAACGTTTTATTAGCCTCGCCGTTAGCGAATGCCGGTGGTGCAGTGGGAGCAGGCCTTGCCGCGATCGGAGCCGGTATCGGTATCGGTCAGATCGGTAAAGGTGCTGTTGAAGCCATCGCCCGTCAGCCGGAAGCATCCAACGACATCCGCGCTAACATGATCCTGACAGCTGCCCTTGTTGAAGGTGCTGCCCTGTTTGCGATCATCGTAGGCTTCCTTGCAATGGTATTGTAAGAATACCCTGCAACAAAAAAATTACTGCATCCAAAGCACAGGGCGGAGGATGCAGTATTTAACTCTCATTTTCCCCGCAAGGGTGATTAAAGAAAAATAAAAGACAGTTATATGAATTTGCTCACTCCCGGTTTCGGTTTGCTTATCTGGACACTGGTTGCCTTCCTCGTTGTATTCCTCATCCTGAAGAAAATGGCCTGGCCTGCGATCATCAAAGGACTGCGTGACCGCGAACAAAGCATCTCCGGCGCTCTCGAAACAGCCGAAAAAGTAAAGGCTGAAATGGCGCAAATGAAAAGTGAGAACGAAGCCCTGCTCGCTAAGGCGCGTGAAGAACGAGGCCAGATGCTGAAAGAAGCAAGGGAAACGAAGGACAAGATCATCGGCGAGGCAAAGGAACAAGCCAAGATCGAAGCCAACAAGATCATTACAGAGGCTCAGGCTGCGATAAATGCACAAAAGATGGCCGCTCTCACCGAGGTCAAGAACCAGGTAGGAAAGCTCGTCATCGAAGTCAGCGAAAAGATCCTGAAGAAGGAACTGGCGAATAAGGACGCGCAGGAGGCCCATATCAGGGGGCTGGTAGACGATGTGAAGCTCAATTGATGCACTTCTGTAGAATCCTGAAAAAGGGTTTGCATTGGTACACTATCAAACTATAAAATTGTCAAATTTTTCATGCCTAATCCACGTTTAGCCGCCCGGTATGCCAAATCAATCATCGACCTCTCTCTCGAAAGGGGTCAATTGGAATTGGTATATGCCGACATGCAATGGTTGCAGGCGGTTTGTAAATCGAATGCAGACTTCGTCAATTTGTTGCGCAGTCCCGTAGTGAAGTCTGACACGAAGCAGAAGATCCTGGACGCCGTTACTGCCGGTAGACTCAGCGAACTGACCAATGCATTCATCACGCTTTTGATAAAGAAGAACCGGGAGAGCCACCTGCCCGAGATCGTCACGTCTTTCATCACGCTTTATAAAGAACATAAGAATATTCACACGGTGAAGCTGACCACCGCTGTTCCCGCTTCGGATTCCGTAAGGACTGCCATCATAGAACAGGTGAAGAAATCGGGCGGCTTCGAGAACGTGGAACTGGAAGAAAAGGTGAATCCCGACCTGATCGGCGGGTTCGTACTCCAGGTAGGCGACAAGCTGGTGGATGCCAGCATAGCCTACGATCTCAAGACGATCGCAAAGCAATTCGAGAACAACGATTTCATCTACAAGGTGCGATAGGGGCTTCCGCTTAAAATACTTCACCCGCGCCACTATTGGCGCGGGTTTTTTTGCGCCCGTCGTTTTTTGAATCAGTTATTCTTTACATTTAGAGCCCAAATCACTTTGCTTATGAAGAAATTCAACCTACTTGTGCTTAGCTTAAGCCTCTGCATTATTGCAATGGCACAGCCTTCTCTCCAGAAGATGAAGGCATCCCTCGGTAAAACCCCGGCTGCCGGGTATACCTACCTGGAGTCGACACCGACCCAGGCCTCCGTCAGGTTCAAAGAAAGTCAATCATTATCGAAAGCTACTGTCAGGGACTGGTTGTCTGCGAGCCTGCAGCTTCGTAAGGGCCAGGACGAGATCACTGTATCCGGCAGGGAAACCAGCTATGGCCCCGAGATCACAGTGCAGAAATTCCAGCAATATTATAAAGGCATCAAAGTAGAGCATGGAGTAATAAACTCGATGAGCAAGAAGGGCAGGATCGAGAATCTGCAAATAGAATTTCACTCCGTAAAAGACAATATGCCCACCGTTCCCGTCCTCGGTGAACAGGCGGCGCTGCAAAAGGCAAAGGACTTCATCGGCGCTACGAAGTATAGCTGGGAAGGATACACCGGAGATGATCCCATTTATCAAAAACCCGTTGGCGAGCTGGTCTATGTAGAGGACTATTATAAAAAACAAAGCGATCTGCGCCTCGCCTATAAATTCCGGATATACGCGGACCTCCCTTTAAGCGGCGACTATGTATATGTAGATGCGGAAACCGGTATGGTGCTCCTGCTGGACCGGATCATCAAGCATCTTCACACCGACAATGATAAAACCGGAAATAAGGTGGAGGAGAAGAAACAGGCAGAAACTCCAATTGCCGGCAACAAGCACGAAAAGGAAATGGCTCCTTTCACCAATATGGCGGGCACTGCCGACACGCGTTACAGCGGGACGACAGCCTTCATTACCGACTTTACAGGTACAGATTATCGCCTGCGCCAGGTAAGGAATAGTCACAGCATCATCACGCTTGACTATGCACGGCGCGTTCAAAGCAGCGCCAACAATCTCCTGGCTACGGACTTCATTGACAATGATAATAACTGGACGACGGCGGAACATGCCAATAATTACGACGATGCTGCGCATGATGTACAGTACGCTATGCAATTCGTTAGCGACTATTGGAAAACTATTCATGGACGGAATAGCTGGGACAATGCGAATGGAACAATGAGAAGCTATGTTCACGTTCGTTCCTCGGCTGCTCCTGATTCCGGGTACGAAAATGCCTTCTGGGGTGGCGATGCGATGTACTATGGCGACGGAAGATATTACTCGGCAACAGGTAGTGGTGCAAATGCAACGTTCACTGGCTTCAAACCGCTGACATCTCTTGATGTCTCCGCTCATGAACTTGGTCATGCCGTTTGTGCTACCACCGCAAATCTGGTAT
>DATHKS010000165.1:0-6139 GCA_035488975.1 Chitinophagaceae bacterium
CATTACGCCATCGCGCTTGAAATAGGCGCCTGACAGGAGGTAGTTCAATTTCTGATCACCGCCACCAACAGAAATGGAATGATTCTGCTGGTGATTGATCTTATCGAGGCCTTCCATTACCCAATTGTTATTGTCATAATATTCCCAACGGTCCTGTGTCGGATTCGGTTTGTAAATGAAATTGGGGTTCTTCAGCCATTCGTATTGTTCGGCATTGAATTCCGCAGTGCCGGTAGCATTCAGACGGGCTTCATCTATCAGTGTCTGCTCATCCCAGGAATCGAGGCGCTTCGGTTGGCGCGCGGTGATATTGACACCGTAGTTGCTGTTTAAGGTGATCCTCGTTTTACCGAGGGTGGCCTGCTTCGTCGTAACAAGGATAACACCGGCGGCGGCCCTTGCTCCATAGATCGCGGAGGCGGAGGCATCCTTTAGCACGGAGATGGATTCAACGTCGCTTGGATCGATGAGGTTCAGATCCTGTTCGATTCCGTCTACCAGCACAAGTGCAGAGGCGGCGTTGGCGGAACTAAACCCGCGTATCCTTATTCCATATCCTTCATCGCCTGGTTGGCCGCTTCCTCTTATTACCGTTACACCCGGCAAAACACCCTGAAGGGCGCCGGTCACATTGGCAACGGGCTTGTTAGCGAGGTCCTTTCCGGACACCTGTGCAACGGCGCCGCTGAGGTTGACCTTCTTTTGTGTACCATATCCAACCACTACTACGCTTTCCAGGGAGAGAGGATTCTCCGCCAGGGAAACATTGATGGTGGTCCTGGAATCAACATTTTCGTCCCTACTCAGATAACTGGCGGAAGAAAAAGTAAGCATCGACCCGAGATCGGCGGTCAGGGAGTAATGACCTTTTGCATCGGTTGTGACCCCGGTGCGGCTACCCTTTACCACCACGCTGATGCCTTCCAGGGGAACGCCCCTGGTATCGGTGACGGAACCTTCCACTTTCCTGGATTGGGCGAAGAGCGCCGGGCCAATCAATTGAATGAACAATAAAAGAGATAGGGATAATAACCATTTTCCATGACGGAACGTCCGGTCATGACCGGTAAGTGGGACTCTCATACAGCAATCGTTTTTACGTTTAGCAGTCTAATATCAATAACTATTGTTTCTTGCCATTGGTTTCCTCCTCAGCCCGGGTGTCGTTAGGCCCGGCTCAGAAGAGCATTCTTCATTACTATAATGCTTCAGGGGATAAGGGATTCGTAGTAGGTTTAATCAGATTCAGTGACCCTTCAACATGGGATCATTTGGGTTCACGCCGTTAAATTGTCTAATTTTTATCATCCGCGGAACAATTGAAGAGTCTTTATTTACGAAAACGTTTCCGAAAACTCATCAACCTGAAGGAAGTATCGACGTGAATCGTGAATCGAGAGCGTGAATCGTGAGTCGTCAATCGAGAGTCGTCAATCGTGAATACCACACCCTATAATGAGAATATTCGAATCGATCAAGGCCCTGTTCTAATCGATTCGAATATTCCTATAGTGGAGTGTGGTATTCACGATTGACGACTCACGATTCACGCTCTCGATTGACGATTGACGCCGGGAAACCCCTCCTTTCCCAACAGGAAGTTGATCGCTTTTTTGATATTGCGCTGAACGGCTTCTTCCGACTTCAGCGAGTTGATGTAGCGGAGTATTTCCTTTTGCAGGGAAGGCGTCAGGTCCGCGAAGATCTTAGCGGCCTTCTTATTCTTGCTGAGCGCAGTTTTGAATCCGGGATGGACGGGCGTTTTACGTTCGGCGGGATCATATTCTATGGACAACCGGATAGTCTCCCCGACATCCTTACCCGCAATGACGCGCATGGGTGTATTCAGAAAGAGGCGCCACTCGCCCTTGTACCTAAGAAGGTGTTGCTGGAAATTTCTATCCTTGATGCGGATGCACACCTTTATTGGGCTCTTATCCTTCCCAGCCGCAACGAAAAGGCTTTTTAGTATTGGCGCAGGAACGGACACGTAGGGATTGATGCCAATCTTCAATATTTTGGTCGAAAAGGATTTCATGTCTGAAGGTGTTGACAAAAGTACTCGAAGGACATGAAACGTGAATCGTCAATCGTGAGCGTGAATCGTGAGTCGTCAATCGTGAGCGTGAATCGGGAGTCGTCAATCGTGAATACAACACCCTATAATGAGAGTATTCGAATCGAGCAAGGCCCTGTTCCAATCGATTTGAATATTCCTATAGCGGTGTGTGGTATTCACGATTGACGATTCACGCTCACGATTCACGCTCACGATTGACGACTCACGATTCACGTTGACGTTCACTGGTCAGCTGAATTTGAAAACACTCAGGAACACGATCAGCAACAGGAAGACCACCTGCATATATTGATACGTGGTGATATTCCGCCGGAGGCTTGCCAACTTTTCTGATGATAATTGTTCATTTTGGTTTATTGCCCTGGTCAGACGGGTGGCATTTCTCCTCCCCAATAACACAATATTGAGGATAAGGAGAAGCACAATGATCATTTTTACACGAAACCAGAGGAACTGGTCGAATACACCATGAGTGACGGCCATCATTCCCACACCCGTGGCGATAAGAGTGATCCCGCCGATGGGCATCAGCACTGCTAGTTTCGAAAGGGTCTGCACGATTGTGATACCGTTCCCGTTGCCACGGCCAGATGCCTTCCAAAACTGCCGGTATACAATAAGATCGATGAAGGTCGCTCCCGCTAAAAGCACAAGGCCTATGAGGTGCAGGAACAGGAAGGTGAACAATAATGTCTGTGCGTTCATTTTGATAATGTTTAGTGTTCGCAGCGTGCTCCGTCAAAAAAATGCCAGCTACTTCTTTTCGAACTGCCTGAGTTTTTCCGGGTTGGTCTGAACATAAATATTCCTGATATGTTCGCCGTCATGCTCAATGGAGACGAGGCCCACGGGCAGAGAACCAGAATAGGATATGATCGAAGGAACACCGTTGGCAATGATTATTTCCTGGCTGAAATCCGCTAGCTGGGATAGTTTGGGAACGGTGCGCAACAACAGCAGGCTTACGTTCTCCCTTCCATACACCGGCTTCAGCGCAGCCGTAAGGCGTTGATTATTTACCGGGATCGTTCTTCCACCTCCATCACCGAGAAAGACGATATCCTCCTTCAGCAATTCAATCAGCCCATCGAGGTCGCCTTCCGACACGGCACGCAGGAAATTGTTGAGCATCTTCTCATGCACCTTCAGATCCACTTCGAACCGCCGGGCGTCCTTCCCGAGATGGTCCTTTGCACGCTTGAATATCTGCCGGCAGTTGTCTTCCGTCTTCTCGATGATCACAGCCAGTTCGGAGTAATCGTAGGAGAATACTTCTTTCAACAGGAATATAGCGCGTTCGCGGGGCGTGAGTTTCTCCAGGAGCACCAGGATACCGATGGAAAGTGCGTGATACGACTCGATCCTCGTCTCCGGTATACTCTGACTGTAATTCAATAGCGGCTCCGGCAGCCAGACACCGACATACTTTTCCCGCTTCAACCGGGCGCTGTTCATGAAATTGATACACTTATTGGTCACCATTTTTACGAGATACGCCTTTGTGTACCGGACATCCTCCTCTGCAATCTCCAGCCATTTCAGATAGGTATCCTGTATAATATCTTCTGCATCCTTTACGCTTCCGAGCATATTATATGCAATGGAGAACAGAAGGTTCTTATAGTCGAGGAATGTTTCAGTCTTGTGGTCCATGTTTTCAAGTTTTAATCATGCATTTGGAGGTAACGAATTAGGAATAGGACAGTATTAGAAATTACACCATAAAAAAGTAACATTAATTATAAAAAAAATTCCATTCTTCGTAGGTCGCTTCGCATCAAGCCCAATTCCTAATTCCCAATTCCTTATCCCCAATCCTTAACCCCAGCCTCCTTTTCCTTCCCCAGTATATATAGGAAACTACTAAAACGCAGAAAAAGAAAAAAGGATCCAGGATATGCCAGATATTGTCGCCGCTCGAATAATGGGCTACGCAGGCCGAGAGCAAGGTTAGCCCGAAGCCGAAGTACGCGAATTCCTTGAGTCGCAGGGGGATTGCGGGTAGCAACAGGACCAGGAGCCCAAGGATCTTTGCAATGGTAAGTTCCACCTTGAAGTATTCCGGCAGTCCAAGATGTACGAACGCTCCTTCAGGATATTGAACATGGTCAAAGAACGTAAAGTTGATGATGCTGAATAGCATCACGGCAGACACGATCCCCGTACTGATCCAATAGATAATGTTTGTTGTTTTCATGTTTGAGCGCATTTTGTTTTCCTTAAAATTCCTTCCTTCACCTATATAGGACAATCGACATGTATATCCTGTGACAGTATCCCAAAGAATCGCCACAATTTATTAGTTGGGCCCCCTGGCGAGCCGGGAGACAATTTCAATTACCTTTCCAATCTCAATTGCTCAGTCATATCATACGACTATTTCACAGGCCATGTTTGACCAGGTAAATGCCAGCATACAATCCTTTGGTTCCTTTTCGGAGGAACAGCTTTCCGTAGTAACGGCCCGGTTTAAGATAATCCAGGTACCAAAGGATGAAACCCTGATCAGGGAAGGGCAGGTATGCCGGTCATTTTACTTTGTAAATCGCGGTAGCTTCCGTCACTATACGATCGAGGATAGCGGTATCGAATCAATATTGAATTTGTTTGTTAAGAACGAATGGCTTTTTGAATATAAAAGTTTCATAGGACAGCGGCCATCCACCGCCGTCATTCAGGCGAATGAGGAAAGCGAGGTATTCGCCCTGAGTGCTAATGACTTTCATGAGCTCATAAAGACCTCCGAACTCTTTTTCACGCTAGGTAAGATATTCGAGCAGGCGATCCAGAACCAGGATTACCAGCATAACCGTCTTTCCCCGGAAGAAAAATACGAGCTGTTGTTATCGAGTAAGCCGGCGTTATTGCAGACATTTTCCCTCAAGCATATCGCCTCCTACCTGGGGATGACCCCGGAAACCCTTAGCCGGGTGCGGAAGAAGATCAGTTCTTGATTTTCGTCAAGGCTCGATTGTGTCCGCAGGGTTATGTTTGCCGGATGAATACAAATTTTGACAAACGAGCCGGTATAGCGCTCATCATCTTTACGATCCTGTTGGTCTTTACCATGGTCTTGCATCCGGTCGGCGGGAACATTGAATACCTGATAAGGATCTCAGGACTCATAATCATTGTCCATTCCATTGCGATATTGTCATTGCCATTTGGCTGGATGGGTTTTTGGGGGCTGACCCGCAAGATCGGCACCGAAAATGCCTGGTCGGTACTCGCATTCGCATTTATGTCGCTGGGTTTGGTAGCGATAATGATTACCGCAGCGGCCAATGGATTGATACTACCTGTTTACCTGCAGCACTACAAGGACGCAACACCGGAAAGGCTCGAAGCCATCAAACCGGTATTGAGATATAGCTTCGCGGTGAACACTGCGTTCGACTACGTCTACACCTTTGCATTCTGTATTGCCATTGCCTGCTGGTCGATCGCGATATTGACCACGAAGAAATTAAGCAGGGTTACCGGTTGGCTGGGTATCATCGTGTCAATCGCTACAATAATTATTTTTATTTCAGGCATTGCCCTGAACAGCCTGCATGGGTTTCGGATTTTTGTGTCGGTGCTCGCGCTGTGGATACTATACGTGGGAGTAGATCTTCGATCGTCAATCGTCAATCCTCAACGTGAATCGTGAAACGTCAATCGTGAATTGCACCCTCTGCCATTTAGAACTTTCGTTTCGTTATGAAAATTCGAATTGTGAGTCAAGAGTATTCGGTCAAAAAACGTATATCCTGAATCATAGTGTCTGCTATTCACGATTGACGACTCACGATTCACGTTGAAGGTTGTTACCAGTTGGCACTATGCTCCGGATTCTGTCGTTCAGACACATCTTCGGGTTGATGCTCGCTCCAGTGTGGATCATATTTGACGAACCAGGAGATCCAGAGGCTGCGGCTCAAACGCATTAACCAGGGTTGAAGAAGTATGAGGAGAACTGCATTGAACCCCACCCAGTAGAAGAACCGGTGATCGTCTGTCGATAGCCCGATCGTCAGCCACCAGACTATCAGGCTTAACGCGCTGATGAGGACGGTG
>DATHKS010000166.1:0-6310 GCA_035488975.1 Chitinophagaceae bacterium
GAATGCTGTGCAACCGCCGGCCGACATGAAGCAAAAGATACAGGCTGCAGTAGTAGGCGGGCAGCAGGAAGCCCGGGTGATTCCATTAGATGCAACCCATTCCAGGCATACTAACTGGATAAAATATGCCGCAGCGGCCAGCATCATCCTGCTAGTCGGCAGCATCATCTGGAACATCTCTCTTATAAACAGGAATAAGCAGCTACAGAATAATTATGAAGGAACGGTTGCGAAGCTCAATGATACACAGTCGCGTCTTTCCTCCTTCGAAAGCGAGGTGAATAAACTCGTTGGCAATCCCAATGTAAAAATGGCGGCGATGAAAGGTCTCGAAGCCTCTCCATCCTCCGTGGCTACTGTCTATTGGGACAGTACCTCCAAAGATGTCTATCTTACCGTGAACAACCTGCCGCAGCCCCCCAGCGATCAGCAATACCAGCTTTGGGCAATTCTCAACGGTAAGCCAATCGATGTAGGCCTGATTGCCAATGAATATTTCATTGGCGAAAAGAAATTACTGCTTCGCATGAAGAACGTCAGCGGCGCCCAGGCCTTTGCCATCACGCTGGAACACAAGGGTGGCAGCGATACGCCCAAGGGTAAAATGTATGTCCTGGGAAATCTTTAAGATCTCCGTCTCTCTCAAATCCACAAGCTTTCCGGTCACGTATATGCTAACGTATAATATTACGCCAACGAATTTTTGGTTCTATAGTTGGTTAAAAAAAAGGGGCCTCTTCTGGGGCTCCTTTGTTTTATTATCCTGAACCGAATTATCGTTCTATTATTGTAAAAAAAAATTGAAACCGGTTAACCGTTTTTTGATTCCCGCTATCAGCTGGCTGATCATCTCAACCATACTTCTTACCCTGCCCGGTTCGGCATTTCCCCAGGAAGACTGGCTTAGCAAAATATGGTTCGACAAATGGGTGCATATCGGCATGTTCTCCATTATGGTCACTCTCATCTGCTGGGGCATTTACAAGAAGAACTCGCTTCCCGCTACGCGGATGCGAAAGTTTATACTGGTTGCCGTTCTCTGCCTGTGCTATGGTATCGCAATGGAGTTCGTACAGAAATATTTCATCCCTAACCGCTCATTCGATGTGGGAGATATCCTGGCAGATGGAGTGGGAAGTTTCCTGGGACTCATGTATAGTCTCAGGAGGTACCAAAAAAAATAGACCCCTGTGGAAACAGGGGTCGCAACCAAAACTAACTGCTTATGAGAAAATTGACTGCTTTATATAAGTTCTAATAATTTCTTTCTTTCTGTTCTTCTTTCTAAACGCAAATTTACTGCCATTCATGCAAGGGAGCTGTTAATGAAAATTTAAAAGGTTTTTTGCTAACTTATCACCCCAAATTCCCGGCTGGAAATTGACTAATGGGGAATTTTTTCCCAATTGATCCAATCCGAATGCCTCAATAAACTTTTTAAAGAACTCTGTCGTGTCTGACATATTGCATAAATCAGACCAGACCTAAATATTGGACGACGCAACAAGTAAAAACTTGTACCGTTAAAAAAAATTCGTTGTAAATCTTTTTTGGGCAATAAACGTTAATATAAAGGGTGATAGGCAATTGAAGAGATAAAGGGCGTCACGCAAACGTTTTAATAAACCCTTAGTTCTGCTTGGTAAGTTTCTCAGAATTTTCTGCAAACTGTAATGCATCCAGCAGTTCATCGATATTACCATTCAGGACATCCTGGAGGTTATATAATGTAAGTCCTATGCGATGATCGGTAACCCGTCCCTGGGGGAAATTATAAGTTCGGATCTTGGCGCTGCGGTCTCCGGTACTCACCAGGCTCTTTCGGTGCCTGGATATTTCATCTTCCTGTTTCCGCACCTGCTCTTCGTACAAACGTGTACGCATCATTTGCATGGCCTTTTCGCGGTTACCGAGTTGTGAGCGTTCAGTCTGGCAGATCACTACCGTGCCCGTTGGGATGTGTGTGAGCATGACCTTCGTTTCCACCTTGTTTACATTCTGACCACCCGCGCCTCCGCTTCGTGAAGTTTCCATCTTCACATCTGCAGGGTTGAGTTCAAAATCGACTTCCTCCGCCTCGGGCATCACTGCCACCGTAGCTGCCGAAGTATGTACCCTGCCGGAAGCCTCAGTATGCGGAACGCGTTGCACGCGATGTACGCCGCTTTCAAATTTCAACACGCCATATACATCGTCCCCGGTCACTTCGAGCTGAACTTCTTTATAACCTCCCACCGTCCCCTCGTTCTCACTGAGTATGGCCGTCTTCCAACCCCTTCTTTCGCAGTACCGGATATACATCCTCAACAGGTCTCCTGCAAAGAGGCTGGCCTCATCTCCTCCCGTTCCGGCACGGATCTCGAGTATAGCGTTCTTCTCATCCTGTGGATCCTTCGGGATTAAAAGTTGGCGGATATAAGCAGCGGCCTTCTCCTTTTTTTCTTCCAGTTCCGGACCCTCGCTCTTCGCCAATTCCCGCAGTTCGGGATCATCGCCCTCGAGTGCCTCCTTATAAAAATCAACATCATCCAATATCTTCTTGAAATCCGAATAGGCCGAAACGATCTTTTCCAGGCTACGGTATTCCTTGCTCGTCTCGGCAAATTTCTTATTGTTGCTCACAATCTCGGGATTGGTGAGTGCCACGCCCAATTGATCGAACCTTGCTTTTATCGCTTCAAGTCTGTCTAGCATACATATTCTTCTGGGCGGCAAAATTAGCGATTTGAACGTTGAATTCGCTTCGTAGCGCCGGTCCATTAAATTATCCCGAATTTTGCGGCCATGAGTTCTAAAAAATTCAGGGCAACAAGATTATTCGATGGCTACCAGATGCGGGCCGATATGGTCCTCGTAGTGGCCGGAGATGGGACCGTGGAAGAGATGATCCCGGCGGCCGATGCAGGCGATGATGTCGTTTCCCTGGAAGGGATCCTCTCACCCGGTTTCATCAATTGTCATTGTCATCTCGAATTGAGCCATATGAAGGGCCTCATTCCCCCACAAACGGGGCTGATCGATTTCGTGCGTCAGGTGATGCAGAACCGGCATCTTCCAACCGGCGAAATCCTGGCTGCCATTGCCAAAGGCGAGGATGAATTGCTGAAGAATGGCACAGTTGCCGTGGGCGATATCTGCAACAACACGATCACTCTTTCTCAAAAGAAAAAAAGAAGGCTTCCATACCATAATTTCATTGAAGCGAGCGGCTTTGTGCCGGGTGCGGCGGATACCCGCTTCCGCCAGGCGGTGGAGGTATACAACGCCTTCGAAACGGAAGGCCCATCTCACGGTCATAGCAGTTCCATCGTTCCTCATGCTCCTTACTCCGTGGCGAACGAATTGTGGAAGATGATCGTCGATTTTCCCGGAAATGATCTCCTCACCATCCATAACCAGGAGACGGCGGCCGAAAATGAGTTGTTCCTCCGGAAAGAGGGAGAGTTTCTCGGCCTTTACCAGGGGATGAGCATCGATATCACAGGCTTTCAGCCAACAGGAACCACCAGCCTGCAATCCTATCTTGGCAAGTTCCACCCCCGCCAGGCAGCCATCCTCGTGCACAACGTATTCACAAGCGCCGACGATATCCGCTACTCGCATACCCCCGGCATCACCTCCCTATTATCCTGGTGTCTCTGCCCGAAAGCGAACCTATACATTAGCGGCCGCCTGCCCGACCTGGATATGCTGGTGGAAGAAGGATGCGAACTCGTGATCGGTACCGATAGCCTCGCCTCCAACGATACGCTTAGTATTTTAGCAGAAATGCAGACTATACACCGTCATTTTCCGTTAATACCTATTCCCAGTCTATTCCGCTGGGCCACCATAAACGGCGCGAAAGCCTTGCAGATGGACGGCGTATTGGGTAGTTTTGAGAAAGGAAAGAAACCCGGGGTGATCCTCAGTAAAGAAGACCTGTCTGCCTGCACCCGGCTTATTTAACTATGAAAATTTTTCTCGTCATACTGGCCCTTATCGTGGCCATTTGCTGTTTCTCCTTCGGCCTGCGGCAAAAAAAGGAGTACAACGTACTCTATGAATCGTCCCTTCAGCATTTCAAGACCTCCGAACAGCATTTATTGAAGACGATCGCATCGTCCAACCTATCGGATTCTATTGACGTTGAAAAAATAAGGAATGAGATCCATGCCTGCCGCGTGGGACTCAAGGCGGTCGATTTCTGGCTGCGTTACCTCGAACCCATTGCCTATCGCAAACTGAATGGCCCTCTTCCCGTGGAATGGGAAACCGAAGTGTTCGAGAAGTTCGAACCGCCTTATAAAAGAAAAGGCGCGGGACTGAGCCTGGCGGAGATCTCCCTGGATGAGCCCGGCCTCAATAAAGATTCCCTGGCGGGATTAATACAGACCTCACTCGATAGCCTGCAGACATTTGAAGCCGACTCGATCACATCACAATTGGATTCTTACCATCATTTCTTCCTTGCCAACAGGCTTTATCTTCTCAACCTGGCTGCCATTTACACTACCGGTTTCGAATGCCCCGATACCGGCATCGTCATCCGGGAACTGAAGTCGATGCTGCCCGCGGTCAAGGGTATCTACACGAACTTCAATTCCAGCTTTAGCTCAACTCCTCTTACCAGTGAATACCTGGGGCTGTACGACAAAGCGATCGGCTTCGTCAATGGGCAATCGCCGGACTTCAGCCTCTTCGATCATTTCTCCTTCATAAAGGATTACATCAACCCGCTATTCCGGATGAACCAGGCGATGATCAATTCGTATGGAGTGTTTTCCACTAACTATAATGACTATGCCCTGAACAATGAGACCCTGTCGATCTTCGATAAGTCGCTTTTCATTTCTCAAAATACGAAAGGCATTTTCTCCTTTGTGGAAGATCCCGCCGTGCTTGCCGAGATCAGGCAAATGGGAAAGCTGCTATTCTACGACCCGCTTCTTTCCGGGAATAATAAACGCAGCTGCGCCTCCTGCCATAAGCCAACGGAATATTTCACTGATACAAGCATGGCAACATCCTTCCAAATGGACAACCAAAATCATCTTCCCAGGAATGCGCCTTCTCTGATCAACTCTCTCTATAATCACCTCGCCATGCTGGATGGGAAACATATTTCGCTACAGGGACAGGCCCGCGACGTGATGCTGAACCACCAGGAAATGGGTGGGGAAGATGAGGCAAGCATCCTTAAAAAAGTCTTAAGCTGTTCCATCTATAAGAATGCCTTCGGGAAATTTCTTAAATACACACCGGAGGAAAAATCTGTTTCCCTGAGTCATATCGTGTCTGCCATCACGTTTTATTATGCGGACTTCAGCAACTATTATTCTCCCTTCGATAATGCAATGACAAAAAACGCACCGGTGGAAGCCGAAGCAAGAAGGGGCTTCAATCTCTTCATGAGTAAGGCCAAGTGCGCCACTTGCCATTTCGTTCCGCATTTCAACGGAGTGAAGCCTCCATACATAGGCTCTGAATTCGAGGTGCTGGGTGTACCTTCGGATACCGCGTATAGCAAACTCTCCGACGACAAAGGACGTTATGATGTAAATCCGGCAGAGGAGACTCTTCATGCATTCCGGACCGGAAGCATCAGGAACAGCGAGTACACTGCACCTTATATGCATAATGGCGTATTCAAGACGCTCGACCAGGTAATGGATTTCTATGATGTGGGAGGCGGTGCGGGAAAAAAGCTGAGCGTTCCTAATCAGACGCTATCACCTGAGCCGCTGAAATTAAGCGTAATGGAGAAAAAGGAACTCCTTCGGTTTATGCATTCGTTGAATGAAAATATTATTTTTGATACTGCCCCGTTAGCTTTACCAACATCGGGCGACAAATCCCTTAACAACCGCAAAGTGGGTGGAGAATACTGAAACTATTGAGATACTTTTTTACAATATTGATCCTTTCACTCTGCGTTGTTGTCTTCCAGCAATGTAATAGCCAGAAGAAATTTCCGTATGACATCCCCGACAATGTCACGGCACATAACCGTGCATTACTGATCGAGAAGGCCGACAAGGGCAAGGTCCTATATCAATTGCATTGCTCCCAGTGCCATGGCATCTTCACGAAGGGAAAGGACGGCATTCCCAATTTTACCAAGATCCAGATCGACAACTATCACACCGCCGCACTCATCGGCATCGACGCCCGCAATCATGCCGTGGCGAAGAAGATGAGCAGCGAACAGATTGACCAGGTGATAACTTTTTTGCGGATCAGAAAGCCAAATTGAACCAGGAAGGAACAATTTGGCAATTTGACAATTTGATAACCTGCCTGCGCCGAGGCTTCGGCAGGCAGGTGTGCC
>DATHKS010000167.1:0-2455 GCA_035488975.1 Chitinophagaceae bacterium
CTTCCTATTTTTGATCGGTGTGCTCCAAAATAATTATTTAAACCGAGATTAAACGTAAAGATCCCGCCGAAGGCGGGATCTTATATCATTCAATAATTTTGATACCAGGTCAGGCAACGGCCTTCTTCACCAATGCTGCGGCTTCGCTGAGCAGGATGGCGCTTTGTACTTTCAGGCCACTTTCGTCTATCAGTTTCTTGGCCTCTTCTGCATTCGTTCCCTGCAGGCGCACGATGATGGGGATGTTGATATTCCCAAGGTTGTTGTACGCATCGATCACACCGGCTGCCACGCGGTCGCAGCGGACGATACCACCGAAGATATTGATGAGAATGGCCTTTACTGCGGGGTCTTTGAGGATGATCTTGAAACCGGCTTCGACGGTCTGTGCATTTGCCGAGCCACCCACATCGAGGAAGTTAGCGGGTTCGCCGCCGCTAAGCTTGATCATATCCATGGTTGCCATGGCAAGGCCGGCGCCATTCACCATGCAGCCGACGTTGCCATCGAGCTTCACGAAATTGAGATTATACTTTCCGGCTTCTACTTCAGTGGGATCTTCTTCGGTCGTATCGCGGAGAGATGCGAGATCTGCATGACGCATCAATGCATTGTCGTCGAGGTTCATTTTGCAATCCACGGCGATGATCTTATCATCTGACGCCTTGAAGAGCGGGTTTATCTCTAGCATGGAGCAATCCGTTCCTACATACGCGTTGTACAGATTGGTGACGAACTTCACACAATTCTTGAATGCCTCGCCTTTCAGGCCGAGATTGAACGCGATCTTCCTCGCCTGGAAGGGCTGTAGTCCGCCGGAAGGGTGTACCCATTCCTTATAGATCTTTTCCGGTGTATCATGCGCCACGTCTTCGATATTCATTCCACCTTCTGTACTATACATGATCACATTCTGACCCTTACTCCGGTCGAGGAGGATAGAGAGATAGAATTCCTTTCTTTCGCTCGGTCCATCGTAATACATGTCTTGCGTCACAAGCACTTTATTCACCACTTTACCCGCCGGTCCCGTCTGGATGGTGACCAGCGTGCCACCGAGGATCTTTTTAGTTATGTCGATCACTTCTTCGAGCGACTTGGCAACCTTCACGCCGTTCATGCCAGTTTCTTTCACGGTACCCTTGCCTCGTCCGCCAGCGTGTATCTGCGCTTTCACGACGGCGAAGTTGCTGCCATAAAGGGTCTTTATCTGGCGATAGGCTTCTTCTGCTTCATGCACTGAGCTGCAGGCAAATCCTTCCTGCACGGGAACATTATATTTCTTTAATAATTCCTTGGCCTGGTATTCATGGAGATTCATGCGTTGAAAAATTTTGGCGAAGATAGTGAATTAGGAAACGTAACTAAATAAGGCCGCGTTGATTGGCCGTCCATTAGTCCGTTTATTTTCTGTACGTTTGCTGGCTTAATTATATCTATGGCCACCGATCTCCTTCGTCAATTGGGCGAGACAGTTAAATTCCTCCAATCCCAGTATGCAACGGCGCCCGAGGTGGGTATAGTTTTGGGTAGCGGCCTCGGCAATTTTACCAAGGCGATCCAAATAGAAAAGGAGGTGCCTTATTCTTCCATTCCCCATTTCCCTGTATCAACGGTCGAGGGGCACACGGGTAAACTCATTTTTGGAAAACTGAGTGGGAAAACGGTCGTTGCCATGGCGGGCAGGTTCCATTATTATGAAGGCTATTCGGCGCAGGAAGTGGTTTATCCCATCCGTGTCATGAAATCACTGGGCGTGAAGACCGTCCTTCTTTCCAATGCGGCGGGTGGCGTGAATCCCTCGTTCAAGGTAGGCGATATCATGATCATCCGCGATCATGTGAGCTTCTTCACACCCAATCCCCTGATCGGTAAGAATATTACGGAGATGGGGCCACGGTTTCCCGATATGAGCGAGCCATACAGCAGGGAATTGATAAAGAAGGCGCGAGCCATTGCAGTGAAGAATAATTTCGACGTGAAGGAAGGCGTGTACGTATCTGTTACCGGTCCTACATTCGAGACAAGGGCTGAATACAAGTTTATCCATGTGCTCGGTGGAGATGTGGTAGGCATGAGTACCGTGCAGGAGAGTATCGTGGCGAATCATATGGGACTTGCCGTATTTGCCATGAGTGTAGTCACGGATGTTGGCATCCGCGAAGAGGACAATATCATCACCCACGAGGAGGTGTTGCAGGCGGCAAAGGAAGCCGAACCCAAACTCGCGCTGATATTTAAGGAACTCGTCGGCTCCATTTAACAATTTAGAAGGGCGAATTGTATTTTTGTAACGCGTAATTTGCCATTCATTCAATCCGAGAAACTGGGTAAGACATTTACATATCTGCTTCTGGCCGGGCTCCTCATTATTTCTCTTGATGCCTTCTCACAGCGTAACCCGATACGGTCGGGGGGACTGGGACGCCTCAAACAACTAGGCAGTGGCGTCTCC
>DATHKS010000168.1:0-3350 GCA_035488975.1 Chitinophagaceae bacterium
GCGGAAAAACTATATCCATTGACCGTGTTTGTGGTGATGGAATAGGTGCCGGGCGTCGTGACCTGGACCTGGATCTCGACGGCATTGGATGTATCCAGCGGAATATTGTTGATGAATAGACCCTTCAGTGAAAAATTCATACAGGTGTTGGGTGCACCGGATAGAGAATAATCGGCTGGCAAAGGAACATTATTCAGAACTGATACCGTAGCTGAGCAAATACTGCTATCGTAGCTCATGGTAAAATGATCGACGCCGCGACTCACCGGTGTGCCGGTGCCTGGCAGTTTTACGGTGATCCTTCCTGTGTCAGCAAAGTTCCCCGATGTTTTGAAATAATATCCATTGACCGTATCGGAATGAATGCTGTAAGAACCGGGGTTGGTGACGTCAACTGAAACTTCCAGGAAATTTGAATCGTTCAGGGTATGACCGAGGATAAAATTTCCCGCTGCGTTAATTGGTGCGCAGTTGCCGGAAATATCGGCAGCCAGCCGGCCATGTGATTTTTGGCCATTTTCAAAACTGAACTCTTTTTTGCAGGAGTAAATGAATAGCAAACTGAGCGAGCTGAGCAGTAATAGAAAAGGTCTATTTTTCATGGCGTGACGGGCAAGTTGCTTGAAATTACACCCTTTTCTTTTGGTTTAAAAATCAGATTCTGTAGTGGAAAGGCAGGATTTCGGGTTGCCAACCCGCCTTGCGGGTTGGCAACCCGAAATCCTGTATATTTAATTAGCACCTGCCACAACCACCTGCCGATGGAAAATACAGTCACCCCTGTCCCCAAACCCACCCCTGCCCAGCGGTTTCTCCGCTGGTTACTAAAGGTTTTGCTCTGGTCGTTCGTCTTCTGGGGCGTAGGTAAACTCCTGAAAAAGGTTGGCTGGGATGGCTGGGACAAGTTCGAAACCTCTGCAGACCATTTTCTCGTCGGTATCTTACGCAAAGTGTTGCCCATTTCACCCGTTGGACTCTATAGCGAGCTCAAGAATTCGCGCACCATAATGGTCCCCGACCCCGACAAGAAACCAATCCCCGAAAAGGTCGTGAAGAGCTATATTGGCAGTGAGCCTATCGATATTCATTATCCCGCACAACCAATCCTGATCGCCCATAAGGTAACGGTCAAAGAAAAAATATTTGCATGGTGCCGCGGCTTCTGGTACACCGAGGATGGCAAGGCCTTCTGGTTCGGAAGGGTGCTTCTAGCCCTAACACTTATCCTTTCATTTGTCTTGAGTGACAAACCGGAATCACCTCCCTTCTTCATTACCTTCTTCCAGATCTGGATGGTACTGCTCATAGGACTCGGCGGCCTATACGTCGTTCTTAAATTACTATCGCTCCTGGCTGGTGCACTGACGGCCCTTTTCTCCAGTACCATGGCCCTCGGTGGATATATGCAGTATGTGAGGGAGGAAATTAAATCCGAGGCAATCGATCATTCTAAGAAGGCTATACTGCCTTTGATGTTTGGTTTCTTTTCCCGAAAAAAATGAGAGAACAATTTGCCAATTTGATAATTTGATAATTTGATAATGGTGGCGTGCCGGGGGAAGTGCTTTTCTCTTTCGTTAATTCTGAACCACCAAGACCCGAAGGCACGAAGGAATACAATTAGCCAATTCGATAGTTCGGCAATGTGCCAATTGTGCGTGCTACGAGAAGCACCTTGTGCTACTTGGCGCCTTCGTGGTTCCTGTATTGAGCACCAGGATATTTCAATAAAAGGACGCCCTTTTTTACTTTTTAATTTTTAATTTTGATTTAATAAACACAAGGAATTTCTCATATCACGATCCTACTCTGTCCGCAAACTCTTCACCGGATTCCTCAGCGCAGCCCTCACCGATTGAAAGCTTATTGTAATTACAGTGATCAGCATCGCTGCCACAGCGGTTATCACGAAAATATCCGCACCGATGGTAACGCGATAGGCGAACCCGGACAGCCAACCATTCATCGCCCACCACACAAGGGGAAAGGCGATAAGGATCGCAACGCCCACCAGTAATAGAAATTCCCTGGAAAGCAGTAGTGCCACACTCGTCACCGATGCTCCCACGACTTTTCGGATGCCGATCTCCTTTTGCCGCCGCTGTGCCGAGAACGCCGCAAGACCAAATAGCCCGAGACAGGAAATAATGATGGCGAGCCCCGCAAAATAGCGCGACATGATCCCGATCCTCGTCTCCGAAATATAGAGAGCCTGGTAGTCCTGGTCGAGGAAGCGATAATCGAAGACCAATCCCTTATTGAAATTCGTATAGGCCTTCCCGATCAACGCGATGGTCTGCTTCTCATTCCCCGCCTTTATTTTCACCAATACATTCGGCATCACGGAATATACCTGGAAGAAACAGGGCTTCACCTGTTTGTAAAGCGACTCGAAGTTGAAGTCGGTGGCAACGCCAACTATCTCCTTCTCCTCTCCCCAGAATTTGATCGTCTTACCAATAGGATCTTTCAATCCCATCGCCTGTATGGCCATCTCGTTGAAGACGATCTCTCGCCTCGAATTGGAATTCGCCGAGAAGCCGCGTCCTTCTTTTAACTTTATCCCGGCTGTTTCCAGGAAATTATATCCCACCTCGAGATTGGCAAACTCAATATTCGCAGATGGATCCTTCGTGGGCCACTCAAGGCCGGAAATAGCTCCATGATCCCCCATCAGATTATGATAGTAACTGGAGGCATTTACAACACCCGGTATATTGCTTAGCTCCCTGACGAAAGACTCGGCTGCATTCAACTTGACAGAATCCATTTCCAACGGGATCTCGAAGTGAATGAGATGATCACGCTCATACCCGAGGTTCTTCGACCTGATAAAATCAACCTGCCGGTAGATAATGAGGACCGATGCAATGAAGATCGCCGATAATGCGAACTGGAAAATCACCAGTCCCTTGCGCACCCATAGCTCTCCCATCGAATGCTTATGCGTTCCCTTCAGGACAACGGAAGGCGTGAAAGCGGAAAGAAAGAAGGCCGGGTAACTGCCTGCAACGAGGCCCGTAAGTATGGCGATGCCAAGGATAGCGAGCACGATCTTGGTATCGAACAGGAGAGTGAGTTGCTTTCCGGTGATATTATTGAAGGCAGGCAATAACAATTGCATCAACAGTATCGCGATGAAGAGAGAAGAGAACGTCATGAGTAAAGATTCGCTCAGGTATTGAAGTACCAGCGACCCGCGGCTGGCCCCAACTACTTTTTTTATACCAACTTCCTTCGTGCGGCGCGCGGCCTTCGCGGTAGAGAGATTCATGAAATTGATACACGCCACAATGAGAATGAAAATGGCAATGACCGAAAAGAGCCGTACATAGGCGATCCTTCCACCC
>DATHKS010000169.1:0-2889 GCA_035488975.1 Chitinophagaceae bacterium
CACGAAGAAACACAAAGGGCACAAAGAAATACAAGGTCTTCGAATAGCACGCTTAATTGGCACATTATCAAATTGCCAAATTATCTAATTGTATTTCTTCGTGTCTTAGTGGTTCCTGTATTTGTTACGAAATACTTTTAAACACAAGTGCAGCCACCACGGCCCCGGCGAGTGGTCCCAGTATAGGTATCCAGGCATAGGCCCAATCGCTGTTCCTCTTTCCCGGTATTGGTAAGATGAAATGCATGAGCCGGGGACCGAAGTCACGGGCCGGATTAATAGCATAACCTGTCGGGCCGCCGAGGGATAAGCCGATTCCCAACACAAGCAGTGCAACGGGTAAGGCATCGAGAGCCCCGAGTTTGAATGCAGCGCCACTTGCGTCGGCCGGTGTGCCGATGAAGAGAACGCCGATTATCAGGACGAATGTCCCGATGAACTCAGTAATAAAATTGTCCAATGGTTTGCGAATCGCAGGTCCCGTGCAAAACACGGCCAGTTTGGCATCGGCATCGTTGGTGGCGGAGAAATGTTGCCGATAGGAGAGCCAGACAAATAAGGCGCCGGCCATAGCACCTAATAGCTGGGCGCCAATGTAAACCGGTACATCTGCCCACTTTGATTTTTCAAGAATGGCAGAAGCCACCGTTACTGCAGGATTGAGGTGTGCACCGCTTGCTCCCGCTGAGATATACACGCCGGTAAAGACCGCAATGGCCCAGCCGAAAGTGATAACGATCCAGCCGCTGTTATTGCCTTTCGTCTTATTTAAAACAACATTGGCAACAACACCATCGCCTAACAGGACGAGAAGAGCCGTGCCGATAAATTCACCTAGAAATGGAGACATATTTGACAATTTTTGGTTGAATAAAAAATTTTATATCGGTAAATATTCTTTTGCTATTGCGGTAAACTGCTGTACCTGGTCATCGATCCATTCCTGATCCTTATTCATTTCCGCAGCCATGTACCGGGCAACCAACGGGGCGGCATCGATGGCGGCCCTGGCATCAAGAAACAAATGCCGCGTTCGCCTCGCCAGGTAATCCTCTACTGTCATACACATCTCTTCCTTCACGGTCAGGATTATATCCTGCGGGGCCAATGAAGTGGCGGATATAACATCGCGGTCATGACCGAATATCTTCAATTCCCTGGTTACACACGGACTCGACGGCAATGAATTTTTCTCAGCGGCCGTATTGATCACATCCTCCGCCATTTTCCGGTAGGTGGTCCACTTACCACCGGTGATGCTGATGAGGCCGGACCTGCCGATACTGATCAGGTGATCGCGTGATAAGGCGGCAGTTGTCTTCGTCTTCCCCTTTACCAATGGGCGAAGACCGGCGAAGATACTTTTTACATCGCTTAACTGCGGATCCTTGCTAAGATAACGACCAATGTGTTTCAGTATGAAATCGATCTCTTCTTTTAATGCAATGGGTTCGGGTAATGGATCCTTTACGGGCGTATCCGTGGTGCCGAGGACGATCTTATTATGCCAGGGTACCGCAAACAAGACCCTTCCATCGTCCGTCTTCGGGATCATGATGGCTGCAGTACCCGGGAGGAATGCCGCATCCACTACCAGGTGAATTCCCTGGCTGGGCGCTATCTGGCTTTTATGTTTTGGCTCATCCATGCTGACGATGCTGTCTGAGAAAACACCCGTAGCATTGATCACGGCCCTGGCTTTTATTTCATAATTGATTCCTGTAAATGTATCGATCGCCTTTACAGCTACTATTTTTCCCTTGGCTTTGACGAGGCCGGTAACGGGAAAGTAATTCAGCAATGTCGCTCCCTGTGCGGCGGCCGTTTGTGCAAGGTCGATGGCAAGGCGGGCATCGTCGAACTGGCCATCATGATAGACAATGCTGCCGCGGAGTCCTTCGGGGTCGAGCGTAGGGGCCAGCGCCAATGTATCTTCTTTCGATAGGAATTGAGATGGACCAAGGCCGAGACGGCCGGCCATCCAGTCGTAGAGCTTCAGGCCTATGCCATAGAAGGGACCTTCCCACCATTTATAATTAGGAACAACGAACTGCTGGTTATGGACAAGATGTGGCGCATTGCGGAGCAGCAACCCACGTTCCTTTAGCGCCTCCATAACGAGTTTGATATTGCCCTGCTGCAAATATCTTACGCCTCCATGTACGAGCTTCGTGCTGCGCGAGGATGTGCCTTTGGCGAAATCATGCCGTTTGAGCAATAGGGTCTTATATCCGCGGGAGGCGGCATCCACTGCGGCTCCGAGTCCTGTTGCACCACCGCCAATGATACAGATATCCCATAAAGGATCTGGAGCGAGATGAGATATCATTTGTTGGCGTAACAAATAGTAGATGTTTTATTGATGAAGCTGATGACGATAGTCGTGAAACGTGAGTCGTGAATCGTGAATGGAGACATTCCGCTGTCAGCCTTCAATGGTAGCGAGGCCCACTTGAACATTGAATATTGCGTATTGATTATTGAATATTTAATACGCAATTCCGACCTAATTCACTTCAGCTTTCCGCCCATGCTACCGCCGCTCTCACCGCGCGTTGCCATCCTTTCAAAAGTTCATTTCTCTTATCTTCTTTTATCGCGGGCAGGAAATCGCGGTCGATCTGCCATTGCTGTTGGATATCATCGGTGCTCTTCCAATATCCTACGGCAAGTCCCGCCAGGTAAGCCGCGCCGAGTGCGGTGGTCTCGGTGATCACCGGCCGCACAACCTTGGTGTCGAGTATATCACTCTGGAATTGCATGAGCTGGTTATTGACGGTAGCGCCGCCATCCACTCTCAATTCCTTTATGCGAATGCCGGCATCGGCCTCCATCGCCTTCAATACATCGTAAGTCTGATAGGCAATGCTATCGAGCGCGGCCCTTGCG
>DATHKS010000170.1:0-4214 GCA_035488975.1 Chitinophagaceae bacterium
TTCCCCATGAAGCCGCCAACGAACAGTTGGTAAAAGAACACATCGCTACCTCGGAAGCACTACCGGTTTCACACATCAGCGGCTATACCGTTCTCAAACAATCGATCGATGCCAGGAGCAAACAAGCATGGATCAATCTGACCGTTCAGGCATTCATTAATGAACCGTATCATAACCGCGAACTTCTTTCCTTCAACTTCCAGGATGTTCATTTATCTGCTCATCATGTCATCATAATCGGTGGCGGACCGGCCGGCCTCTTCGCCGCATTGAAGTTGATCGAATGCGGCATCAAACCCATCATCCTTGAAAGAGGAAAAGATGTCAGGGCACGTCGCCGGGATCTCGCAACACTCAACAAAGAAGGTACCGTGAACCCGGAAAGTAATTATTGTTTCGGCGAAGGCGGTGCGGGCACGTACAGCGATGGAAAGCTATACACGCGAAGCTCAAAACGTGGTGACATCAACCGAATATTGAACCTGTTCGTTTATTTCGGTGCGGATGAGAAAATACTCTACGAGGCACATCCGCATATCGGCACCAATAAGCTTCCCGCCATCATCACCGCCATGCGGATGAAGATCCTCGATTGCGGCGGCGAATTCCTCTTCGGGAAAAAAGTCGTGGACATCATTGTCAATGATGGCGCCGTAACCGGGGTAAAGACAGCAGACGGCGATCTCTTCCAATCGAAGGACGTCATCCTCGCCACTGGCCATTCCGCCCGCGACATATTCCAATTACTCGCCGCCAGGAAAATACTGATCGAATCCAAGCCATTTGCACTGGGCGTCCGGATCGAACACCCCCAATCGCTCATCGACTCCGCCCAGTACCACACCGGGATAAGAGGTCCCTTCCTTCCCCCGGCCGCCTATAGCCTCGTTCAGCAAGTGGAAGACAAAGGCGTCTTCTCCTTCTGCATGTGCCCCGGAGGCATCATCGCCCCGGCCGCTACTGCGCCGGGAGAATTGGTGGTCAATGGATGGAGCCCGTCCAAGAGGGACAACCCCTACGCCAATAGCGGGATCGTTGTCACGGTGGAGGAGAAAGACATTCCGGGCTTCAGTAAGCACGGCGCGCTGGCGGGGATGTACTTCCAGCAGTCCGTAGAGCAAAAGGCGTTCAAAGCAGGAGGCGGTCATCTTGCGGCCCCGGCCCAGCGCCTGGTCGACTTCACCCGTAATATCGTGTCATCTTCCCTGCCCGGCTGCTCCTATTTGCCTGGGGTTAACTCTACCTCGCTTGGGGAAGTGCTTCCTCCTTTCATCCACCAAAGTCTCCAGGCGGCGTTCAAGGCATTCGATAAAAAGATCAAGGGTTATTTTACCAACGAGGCCATCGTGGTAGCAACGGAGTCAAGGACCTCCTCACCCGTGCGGATACCGAGAGACCCGGAGACCTTACAGCATCCGCAGGTCAACAATCTATATCCCTGCGCCGAGGGAGCGGGATATGCGGGTGGTATCGTAAGCGCTGCAATGGATGGGGAGAGAGTTGCGGAAAAAATAAAAAGGCTGCGTAAGTCAGCCTTTCATGGGTAGTGATTCGTGTAGATGTTTTTTCGTGATGAGTACGGATTAATAAAAGAGTTTGGTTACAGGGTGTTTGGTTTTTTCATGGTCAGGATAATGAACGGTAGCTTTCAATGGAATTGGATGGTGGCTTTCATAAGTTAGAGGACAATTATTCCGGCTGGTGAGGCCGGTTGTTTTTCGTGGGTTTGGATTTGTCGATTCGATCGCTTCAACAACATAAAAGTATAATGCAGCAGAGCGGCATTCAGGATTTTTCGGTGATTTGCCGACTTCCTTCGGAGTTTGGTAAAAAGTAATAGATGTTTGGGAAATACGCCTCAAAGAATATTCAGGCGCTGCATGACCTCCGCCTTATTGGAGCGGCTGATGGGTATTAAATTCCCATTGATAACCAATGTATTATCCTGTATATCCTTGATCTTCCGGGTATTGACGATAAAAGACCTGTGCACCTTCAGGAAGATCGCCGGATCGAGCTTCTCCATCACACTCTTCATCGTGGCATGCGAAACGATCTTCTTATCGGCCGAGATATATTTCACATAGTCGCCGATACATTCCACATATAGCAGATCATCCATGGACAACCTCACCAGTTTACCATCCGAACGGATGAAGATATCCTTCTGTCCCGCACCACCCATCTCCTCGTTATCCGGGATCACAGAGGGCGTCATCGTCTCCTCGATCTTATTGATCGACCGGATGAACCGGTCATACGTAATGGGCTTTTTCAGGTAATCCGTCACTTCGTATTGAAAGGCCGTAAAGGCATAGTCGGTCTTGGATGTGGTTAGGATGATCCTCGGAAGGTAGGTTAGTCGATCCAGCAGTTCGAAGCCGCTCAACCCCGGCATTTCCACATCGAGGAATACCGCATCTATGATATTGGTCTTGAGAAAGTCCAACGCCTGCGCCGGGTCATTGAAGGTACCCGCCACCTCTACCCTGCCGGATTTACGGCAAAAGTTCTCGAGAATGGTCAGGGAGACCAGGTCATCATCGATTAGAATCACTTTTATGTTGATCGTCTTCATCGCCTTTTTTTGAACCGCACTATCCGGGTTGACTGACGCTATACAGCTTCAATTTCTCCAGCTCATTATGTACAACAGGCATTTTATCACCGAGCAGGCTGATAATCCCGTTGAACTCTTCTTCCAATGAGTGTAAGCTTTCGATTGAATCGCACCGGCTTTCCACTGCACTCATTTTTTCAAAAATATCCGTTAGGCCGACATATAGAAATCCCGGTTTTATCTTATGGATCAACCGCCGAAATTCATCCTTCTCGTCGGCGAGGAAATAAGCTTGCAGACCCGGGAGGGTCGGGCTGGTTTCCGTTATAAAGGCACTAAATACCTCGCGGGCAATGGCAGGATCTCCCAGGTACAACTCATCTAATTTGGCATGATCAAGTTCGGGAGAAAACTGGTAACTCATAGTATCATCGGACTTTATATTCCTTTGAAACGTAAATTTCCTCAATATAGCGTGTACTATATCATTTCAGAAGCAAAATAATATATATTATTTTACGTTTACAAAGCCAACCCAGTTCCTTTGGAAACAATACCTCATCCTAGTCCCCGCAAGGGGTCTGTCAGGGAATCCCTCCAGGATTTTATCAATGGTTTTGTCCATCGCGGGATCAGCGACCGTAGTTTCGAAGAGCAAAAGTTCATAAAGCGCTACAACCAGTTCTTCCTTTGCTGTATCCTCTTCTTCATCTCCGGCTTCCTTTTCAAGTTCTTCAACGGGCTTTACCTGAGTTCATTCGTCTGTCTTGGCTCCTTTGCCCTGGCGCTGGCCAACTATTTCATACTGCACCGGAACAACCAGCGCTGGCACCTCGCCAAGTACGTCCTGCTTGCCCTGGTGAACCTGGCGATCGTTTCACTCAGTTACGTGGAAGGATTGTTATCGGGAACGTATGTGTTTCTTTTCCCCTTCATCGTATCACAGACCTTTATCCTGAACTATGAGGAGAAGACGGCCTTCCGGCTATCCATCGTAATATCCGTTATCAGCATCGCCCTGGTATTCGTGATCAGTCCATCGATCAGCAACTCGCAGTTCCTGGCCTCGAATAATTATCGGAGCCTGTTTTACATGAATTCTTTCATAGCCTTCATCATCAGTTGCCTGTTTGCCTATCTCGTGATCAAGGAAAATAAGAAGAATGAACTGGGCCTGGTGCAGGAGCGGATATTCCTCGACACCATCTACAATACTTCGCTCGATGCCGTATTTATCATCGACTGTAAAAGTCTGAAGATCCATGACTGCAACCGCCAGGCCATCGAGCTTTTCGGTGCAAGCGACAAGACCGAATTGCTCAATACGTCTATCGAGACCTGGATGATCGACCAGTATAATGGCGAAAGCCTGCCGGAGATCCTGACGCAGGATACGCGCGAGACCTGGAAGGGAGAGATCCAGTGCGTCACCAAGAAGGAAACGCGGTTCGTGGGCTCGGTGTTCATAGCTCCATTCACCAATAAGGAGATCGAGTTCCGGAAGATAAGTATCATCGACATCACGGACTATAAGAAGGCGGAGATGGCCCTGATAGAGGCGAAGGAAAAGGCGGAGGAAGCGGCACTGTCGAAGGCAAGATTCGTCTCCAATATGAGTCATGAATTGCGAACGCCGCTCAATGGGATCATCGGC
>DATHKS010000171.1:0-4349 GCA_035488975.1 Chitinophagaceae bacterium
CTGCCATAGAGCGCGGCTGCCGTTGGTCCCTTTAATATGGTATATGATTCGATGTCGTCGGGACTGATGTTCCAGGTATCGGAACTGATAGGTATTCCATCTACTACATACAGGGTGATCTCATTGCCCCTGAGTAATACAGTGGGCTTGCGTAATAGTTCCGCCGAGGGTCCTACCGAGAGCCCGGCTACTTTGCCTGTCAGGCCGGAGATAGGATTCTGATCGCGCGCCCTGACGAGATCCTCCCCCTTCACTTCCTGCACGGAGTAACCGATCTTCTTGATTTCTTTTTTTACACCCAGGGCGGTGACGACCACTTCACTGAGATTCTTGGAGTCTTCCGAAAGTAATATCGAGGACGCTTCACCCGCCGACACCTCGAGTGTTCCGAAGCCCACGCTGCTAATAACAAGAACTTCTTTACTGCCGGCGACGATCCTGTAGTCGCCGTTTTGATCCGCCATGGCTCTTCGATCTGTTCCCTTGACCGTGATCGTGGCACCACTGATCGGCTTCCTGTCCGCAGAGAATATTTTACCTGTGACCACCTCTTGTGCGAGGGCGGAGAGAGAGAACCCGAAAAAGAGCAATACTAACTGCACTGCCTTGCGGGCATTGACGAGTTTGGGTAACATAAGACAATTGATTTGGTAGTTGACGACTGAATTGTTTGCACGACGAAGTTGACCCTGCAATGTGAACGCAGTCTTAAGGCAACATGATTGAAGTATTAACAAAATATTATCGCCGAAATGCAAATTGGTAGCGGGTATCGGCGGATTCAGAAGCCGGTATGATACGGGTCAAGTGTCGTCGAGAGCTTTAGAAATGCGGCTATTACAGTGAAACTCTACGAATACGGGATCGTAAAAGTTAACATTGGAAGTACGCGCCATAGATTAATTTTATGTTATCAAATTAATTTTTATAAAAAATGGCAACCGCTAAAACAAATAAGACCAAACCCGTTTCGCAGAAGAAACAAAATCTATTGAAGGTTATCGGTCAACTCAAAGAAAATTTCTCCCAGCTTGAAGAACTGGTTGGAAAAAAGGACTTTGAGAGTCGCACAAAGAAGGCGGCCAAAATCCTGATGCAGGGAATCAAGATAAAGGAGCCGAAGCTGAAAAAGCAACGTGCCCAAAAAAGCGAAATTCCGGTCGCATAGAACGTGAATAACGTGAATCGTGAGTCGTCAATCGTGAATACCACACTCTGTTATCAGGGTATTCGAATCGACTAGAACAAGATCTTGCTCGATTCGAATATTCTCATTATAGGGTGTTGTATTCACGATTGACGACTCACAATTCACGTCAAGTATAGTTGTACCAATTGATTCGCCCAATACCCCGGTCGGATCGTTTCAACGCACCAATAAGGCAGCCCCTGCCTATCCGCCGTTAATTCATTATTTTCGTGATCGTCTTAAAAGCGAATTAGTCATTCGCCTAAGCATTCTTCACGATGAGAATATCGCGATTGATAAGAGCATGAAGAATAAAAGGCGCATATTGCCAGTTTCCTGAATCTTACAGAATGATCCACGCCATTACAGTTGACGAATTATTAAAAATAAGAGATACACACACTGTGATAGACGTTCGCACGCCTGCCGAATTTCAACATGGTCATATCCCCGGCGCAATCAATCTTCCCCTATTTTCAAATGAAGAACGGGTAAAGGTCGGCACAACCTACAAACAGGAAGGACGCGAGCCTGCCATACTCCTCGGGTTCGAATTGACGGGAAACAAATGGGCAGGCTTCATCCGCCAGGCATTGGAATTTGCACCCGCCAGGAAACTTATCGTTCATTGCTGGCGTGGCGGCATGAGAAGCGGAGCAATGGCCTGGGCCTTGGATATGTTTGGCTTCGAGGTCCATGTGATCCAGGGAGGCTACAAGAATTATCGCAAGTGGATACTGCGTCAATTCGAGAGAGACTACCACCTGCTGATCATCGGGGGCATGACGGGATGCGGCAAGACAAGAATGCTTCACCAGTTGCGTACCCTGGAGCAGCAGGTAATAGACCTCGAAGATCTTGCCCAACACCAGGGCTCAACCTATGGAACGCTTAACAGGATGATACAACCGACGCAGGAGCAATTCGAGAATAACCTCGGGGAACAACTAAAATTATTGCATGCCGACAAGACTCTCTGGGTAGAGGATGAAAGTATTTCGATCGGTCGCCTCTTTGTGCCAAAGCCCTTTTGGAACCAGATGCAACAGTCCCTTTTGTTTGATCTGCAGGTAAAGCCGGAACAGCGCATTCAATACCTTCTTTCGGAATATGGCTGCCTCGACAAGGATTTCCTGGTTGAATCAACCGAACGCATCCGCAAACGCCTCGGTCCCGAACAAACCAAAAATGCTATCGCTGCCATAAGAGAGAACAGGATGGACGAATTCATCCGCTTGTTACTGGTCTATTATGATAAGACCTATGGAAACTGGTTGGCAAAAAGAACTGCAGGTCTGATCCATCGCGTGACAGCAGTGAGTAAAGATGATCGGGAGAATGCACAACAATTGTTACAGATCGCACAATCATTGCCTGCCAAAGGCGCATAAAAAATAAATGGAAACATCAAACATCAGGCTGACCCAGTATTCACATGGCGCCGGCTGTGGCTGCAAGATCAGCCCCGCAGTCCTGGATAAGATATTGCATAGTCAAAATGCGGCGATACCGGATCCTCGCCTGCTGGTAGGAAACGATAAACGAGACGATGCCGCAGTCCTCGACCTGGGCAACGGTACCGCCCTCATATCCACTACCGATTTCTTCATGCCTATTGTTGACGACCCCTTTGATTTCGGTCGCATCGCCTCCGCCAATGCCATCAGCGATGTGTATGCGATGGGCGGGAAACCAGTCCTTGCAATAGCAATACTCGGATGGCCGATCGAGAAACTGGCACCGGAAGTTGCACAAAAGGTTTTGGAAGGCTCGAGGGCCATTTGCGCAGAGGCAGGCATTACATTGGCGGGAGGACACAGCATCGATTGCCCCGAACCTGTATTCGGATTAGCCGTGAATGGGCTCATACAGGTAAAATATTTGAAACAAAATTCCACGGCAACGGCGGGTTGCCGCCTGTACCTCACCAAGGCGCTGGGGGTCGGTATACTATCCACTGCCCAGAAAAAAGGGCTGCTGTTACCAGAGGATGCGGCGATAGCCCTGCAAAGCATGGTAACACTCAATAAGCCCGGAGAAGTATTCGGGGAATTAGAGTACGTGAAGGCGATGACGGATGTCACGGGATTTGGCCTGCTCGGTCACCTGGCTGAGATGTGCGAGGGAAGCGGTGTCCGCGCCGTTATCGAATTCGATAAAGTGCCCGTGATCGGCTCATTGCCCTATTACCTGGAACAAAATTGCTTTCCCGGCGGAACACAACGCAACTGGAGCAGCTATGGCAAGAAGATAAGCGAACTCTCCGACGATCGCCGCTATATTCTCGCCGACCCACAGACCAGCGGCGGGCTATTGGTTGCCGTGGAAGAAAAGAGCGCTGCTGCCTTCGAAGTATTGTTGCATCAACTGGGCTTGCCTGAAAGACAGTGCTCCTCTTTCGGGAGATTGGAAGCAAGCGATGGAAGTGTGTTGATCCAGGTGAATTGATGAGCGAGTTAAAGTCAAAATTCAAAAGTAAAAAGTAAAAAGAACAGCCGTCGTGATTACAAAAGGACACCAACTTATCAACTCCCCCACTCTCACGATGTATTCATTACCAAATCACCAAATTGCCAAATTATCAAATTGCTTTACTGTTTTTCTTCAACTTATTCCACCATATCAACGTCCCAGTCACCGGTAGCGAAGTGGCAATGAGGCAGGCGAGGAAATAGATGATCTTCGTAAACGTCCCATATACATTTCCCACATGCAGGGCCTTGATGGAACCACCCACTCTTTCATTGAACGGCTTGTCACGGAATATCTCCTTCTTTTTTATCTCACCGGTCGCAACATCCAGCGTCAGGCGGTCCGCTGCCGCCGGGGCAAAGAATCCCCGACGGTTCTTCGCGATAGTCACGGTATTCGCATTATTGACCGGGAGCGAAAAAGTATAGTCCCCCTCATACTCCAATTGAGCATTCGCAACGCCTAGGTATTCTGCAACAGTCAACCGTTTCGGAATCTGCTGCGCAGCGGTATCGCCCTTACTTTTCTTTTCCCTAACCGAAGGCACCGGAGCCTTGTAGGTGCCGAGGGTCTTTTGCAGACCACTGCGATACCACGTGAATGAAAAGAACGGGCCCGTCAATCCCATCAACAGGAGAATCACCAGCGAATAAAAGGCGAGCGCACTGTGCAGATCATGATTCTTTCG
>DATHKS010000172.1:0-6340 GCA_035488975.1 Chitinophagaceae bacterium
TCTTTGGAGGGTTTAAATTAGTGGAACTCTATTCGTGAATCGTCAATCGTGAAACGTGAATGCACTCCGCTCTTTGAAATGTACTTCATCATTGACCTATCTACTTCGATTCTGAGAAAATTAATACTGATCAGCATCGTAAACACATTTCATCACGCAGCGTGTGCGCCATTATCAAATTATCAAATTACCAAATTGCCAAATTGCTCACAGGTCCACCACCCACGTATCCTTGCTCCCGCCACCCTGTGACGAGTTCACCACGAGTGATCCTTCGCGGAGGGCGACTCTTGTCAGTCCGCCGGGTACAATGCGTATCCCGCTGGGTCCGCATAAGGCATATGGTCGCAGGTCTACGTGACGCGGTTGCAGTTTACCATTGATGAAGCAGGGTACGGTCGACAACCTGATAATGGGCTGGGCGATGAATTCACGCGGCGTCTCATCGATGGCGGCCTTTATTTCCTGCAATTCCTTTTCACTCGCACTGTTGCCCATCACCATACCATATCCGCCCGATTGATTCGTTCGCTTGATCACCATTTTCTCTATGTTGGTAAAAACATATTCACGTGCTTCCAGGTTTTCCAGTCCATAGGTCGGCACATTGGGCAGGATCGTCTCCTCGTTGAGATAATACTTGATCATAGCGGGCACATAGGCATACACGGCCTTATCGTCGGCGACGCCATTACCAACAGCATTGACGATCGCTACATTTCCCTTCCGGTAGGCGCTCATGAGACCGGGAACGCCAAGCGCGCTATCCGGGCGGAATACGAGCGGATCGAGATATTCATCATCGAGCCGGCGATAAATAACATGCACCTGTTGCAGCCCGGCGGTGGTCTTCAGGTAAACCTTGTGATTATCCACGAGGAGATCGCGGCCTTCAACTAGAGGCACACCCATCTGCCGGGCCAGGAAACTATGTTCGAAATAAGCGGAATTGTAGACACCCGGTGTAAGCAATGCCACCGTTGGATTAGAGAGTTGCTGCGGCGCCATGCTTGCCAGGATATCGTGGAGCAGCAACGGGTAATTATTGATCATCCGCGCGCGGCTATGTGTAAGCATGCCGGGAAAGATCCTCTTCGTCACCTCACGGTTCTCGAGCATATAGGAAACGCCGGAGGGCGTGCGCAGGTTGTCTTCGAGAATATAAAAAGTGCCGTCTTCTCCCCGGATGAGATCGATGCCGGAGATATGAATATAAAGATCATGTGGCACGCGGAGACCGAAGGCCTCACGGGTATAGTGAGGGCAGGACGCAATGAGGTCTGCCGGGATCACATGATCCTTCAGTATCTGCTGGGTGGAATAAATATCCTTGAGAAACAGGTTGAGCGCCTTGAGTCGCTGTGTGATCCCTTTTTGAATATGGTCCCATTCGGCGCCGGTCAGGATCCGGGGAATGATGTCGAATGGAAATATCTTCTCTATTCCCGCCTCATCGCTATACACGGTGAAGGTGATCCCCTGGTTCATGAACAGTTCACCGGCGAGTTTATCTTTTTGCAACAGAATGTCTACCGGGAGCTGGCTGATATCGTTGAAGACCTTTTCGTACTGCGACCGGATCGCGTGACCCTGGCACATCTCGTCCCATATTCCCGGAAGCGCCTTGTATTGTTCAAAAAGTTGTTGACCTGTCATAGCAATGAGTTGGTAAAATAAAAAGGTTGCATCACATGGGACCGTGTGAGCAACCGTATAACCGAATATAATGAAAAAACTGGCAACTTTGATTGAGAATTTCGTTTAATGTGCAATACAGGAACCACCAAGTCACGAAGGCACTAAGGAATACAATTAACCACAGGGAACACAAAGAAGGCACAAGGGACACAAGGACTTCTCATAGCACGATACATTGGCACATTACCAAATTGCCAAATTGGCTAATTGTCTTCCAGGGTGCCCTTTTGATTTTTGAATTTTTACTTTTGACTTCCCTTACCCAGCCCCTACCTCCAAAGGAATTAATGGGTTTATAGCCTAGGTTTCAGTATTTTGAAGAAATGTTTAAGGAGAACGACTTGAGACAAAAATTATTCGGAAGCTACTTTATCGGCACGGCTATTTTTTTACTGGGCTCGCTACAGGGCGGCGCGCAGGGCGTATCGCCCGAACAGAACTATGCCGCCAACTCACCCGGCGTGGTCATGGTACAAACAGTATTCTCCGGAACGGTATATGTGAACAAGGTGGAAATGAACGAGGGGAGATTCCAGCAGCTTGTGGACTCGGTGAAGAAGCTCGACACTACGGGTACGATGTTCTCGGCTGAAGAGAAGCTCGATATAGTTGTGAAGGCGCTATACAACCGGCCGCTTCGCTATCTCTCTGCCACCACCGAATACTTCAGGCAGCAACACCGGATCGTGTCAACCGGCACCGGTTTCTTCGCGACGGGAGACGGGTATCTTCTTACTAACTGTCATAATATCGATAGAGATAGCGTATTCATCCGGCGGCAGTTCATCCTGTCGACCTATGAGGATGTGACCGCAGCCAATATACGTTCCCTGCAAGGCTCGTGGGATATGACGCTGACCGATGAGCAGCGTAATCTTCTCAACAACGCGTATAGTGTCATCTATGCACAGGTTTCCTCCATGATTATTTTCGATCTGAAGAAGGAGATATTCGTGCAATTCAGGGTTGATAATGGCGATGAGAGCTTTACCACGAGGCGGATGCCGGCGCGCGTGATCATCAAGGGAAAGCCGATGCCGGGAAAGGACGTGGCGATCCTGAAGATCGATAGTGTGCAACAGGTTCCGACGCTTGCCATCAGCAAGGACTCCATTGCGCGGATAGGGGAGCAGGTATATGTCTATGGGTATCCTGAGCCGGTCACATCGAATGCGTTCCTCGCGCGGGAGACAGGCATAGAGCCTACGCTGACGGCCGGCATCGTAAGCGCAATAAAGAGATCGAAGGGTGGATGGCCCGTGATACAGACGGATGCGGTGATCACGCATGGCAGCAGTGGAAGCCCGGTGTGCAATGGGAATGGAGAGGTGATCGGCGTGGCGACCTTCGGCAGCCTCGAGCAGAATACGGGAAGCCTGGCAGCGGGCTTCAATTTTGCAATACCCTTGTCGGTGGTAAGAGAATTTCTCGACTCGATAAAATTATCTCCCGTTATGAGCGATGCGTCATACGCATTCAACACGGGCCTCGACTTTTACTACAAGGGATATTACCGGAAGGCCCTTCAGAAATTCCTGGCAACGAAAAAATTGAATGTACAATTTCCGCTCGTGAACTATCATATCCGCGAATGCAATCGCAAGATAGCGGCGGGTCTCGATTCAGAATCCTCCATGAAGCAATTCGTGTTCAGGGTATTGGCGGTGCTGTTTATTGTGGGAGGGGTGTTTGTGTTTTACAGGTGGAAGAAAAAATTAGCCAATTAGCCAATTTGATAATTAGCCAATGCGGCGTGCTGCGAAAAGCAATGTCCGATCTAATGAAGTAATTGGCACAAAAAGAATTAGCCAATTAGTCAATTTGATGATTAGCCAATGCGGCGTGCTTCGAAAAGAAATGCCTGGTCTAATGAAGTAATTGGCACAAAAAGAATTAGCCAATTAGCCAATTTAATAATTAGCCAATGCGGCGTGCTGCGAAAAGCAATGTCCGATCTAATGAAGTAATTGGCACATTGGCACATTTTCAAATTGGCTAATTTGTTCTCAGATCGAGCTTTATCTGCAACTCCACAAACTGCTTCTCATCTATCGTTGCAGGCGCATCCAGCATCGTATCGCGGCCGCTGTTGTTCTTGGGGAAGGCAATGAAGTCGCGGATGCTTTCACTTCCACCAAGTATGGCGCAGAGACGATCGAAGCCGAAGGCAATGCCACCATGCGGCGGCGCTCCATATTCGAAGGCTCCGAGCAGGAAGCCGAACTTGTGCAGTTGTTCCGCTTCATCCATTCCCAACGCGGCAAACATCTTCTCCTGTAATTCCCGTTGGAAAATACGGATCGATCCACCGCCGATCTCATTTCCGTTCAGGACCATATCGTAGGCGTTGGCCTTTATGTTGGCATAAGGATGTTGCAGGTATTGACTGGGGTCTGCTATCCTCGGATCGTTGCCGATCATTGTAGCAATATCCGAAGGCTTGGGTGAGGTGAATGGGTGATGCCTGGCAACCCAGCGATTCCCTTCCTCATCGTATTCGAACAGCGGAAAGTCCAGTACCCAGAGAAGCCTGTATTCATCATCCTTTCGCAGGCCGAGGCGCTTCCCCATCTCGAGGCGCAATTCACTCGCCGCCTTGCGCGTCTTCTCTTCGGCTCCGGCTACGATCAGTATGAGGTCGCCGGGCTTTGCATTGGCCGCAGTCGCTATCGCCTTCAGCCTTTCTTCACTATAAAATTTATCGATACTGCTCTTGCAGGAGCCATCAGAATTATATTTTATGAACACGAGTCCCTTCATGCCTATCTGCGGACGCTTCACCCATTCGGTGAGTTCGTCTGTCTGCTTGCGGCTGTATTCGCTGGAGCCGGGAATGGCCAGGGCTATTACGGTCTCTGCCTCATCGAACACCTTGAAACCCGCATTCCCGATCAGGGCGGGCTGATCCTGTTTCATGACATATACGGAAGATGGTTTCTTCAGGTTAAGCAAGGAGAGCCCAAAGCGGATATCGGGTTTATCGTTACCGAAGTTCCACATGGCATCCTCCCAGGTCATCCGTTCGATCTTCTCTGAGTAGTCGATCTGCTTTACATCCTTGAAAATGGATTTCACCATATTCTCGAACATGCCGAGTATATCTTCCTGTTCAACGAAGGCCATCTCGCAGTCGATCTGCGTGAATTCCGGCTGGCGGTCGGCACGGAGATCCTCGTCACGAAAACATTTCACGATCTGGTAGTAGCGGTCATAACCGCTCACCATGAGGAGCTGCTTAAAGGTCTGTGGCGATTGAGGCAGGGCATAGAACTGTCCCGGGTTCATTCTCGATGGTACCACGAAATCCCTCGCACCTTCGGGCGTCGACTTGATAAGGAAGGGTGTCTCGATGTCCATGAAGCCATTCTGATGAAGAAAATTGCGCGCGGCCCTATTCACTGCATATCTCAATTCGATATTCTTCTTGACGGCATTGCGACGGAGATCGAGGAAGCGGTATTTCATTCGCAGATCATCGCCTCCATCCGTATCATCCTGGATGGTGAAGGGGGGAACAGCCGATTTATTCAGGATCTTATAAGACGATACGATGATTTCCACTTCACCCGTTGGCAGGTTGGTGTTCTTGTTCGATCGCTCGCTCACTTTTCCCGTTGCCTGCACCACAAACTCACGTCCCAGCGGATTCTCTTCGAGTTCCCTGTTCAACTCCTCGCCGAATAATAATTGCGTGATGCCATAGCGATCGCGGAGATCGATGAACGTGATCGCACCGAACTTCCGGATGGTCTGTACCCAGCCGGCCAGGACCGTCTCTGTCGAGACATCCTTGCTCCTCAATTCACCACAGGTATGGGTTCTATACATATATTTCTATAACCTTTTTCTGAGCCGCAAATATACCAAGGACGGGCCTATCAGCCAATTAGATTCTCTTTGTGTAATGGGAGCCATGCCTGCATCCTCCTGTTAACCGAACCTCCACACATATGAGAAGATCTGCTGCCTTGCTGCTATCGCTGTTCATTTCCATTGCCGGGCTGATGGCCCAGTCATCCATACGTGATGCCCTGCAACGAAGCAGGACCTCCCTTGTGTATCGTATCAGCGCCGATACGGCCGAATCCTATATTCAAAAGGGCATACATTCACCCGATGCCTATCTCGGCAATATACCCTTCACTACCTGGCAGACCGATTCTTCGAGATACCAGGACCTGCCCGTCGGCAATTATTTCATCCTGGCGGTGAATGGAAATAAGATAACTACGGAATATTATTGCCAAAGCAACCTGCGCGTATTTCCCGTCAACGATCAATACCGGGTTCAATTTGAAGTGCGGGATAGCATGGGAAATACGGTTCCCAATGCCCGTCTCTGGATGGATGGGAAGGAAATTCCGTTTAATATTTCAACGGCAAGCTTCCAGGCCCGGCAAAGAAAGCCGGATGATGCGGTCATTCGCGTGGCGGTTCCGGGAGATACGCTCTTCCTCGAGATCGGCTCCACCGATGAGATCGAAAGCGGATGGAGTCAGTGGTGGACCAATTTCCGGTACACGCGCGCGGGAAATATTATTGCATGGCCGGTGGTGAAGACAAGATTCCTGCTGAACGATCACAGGAATAGATATTATTATGGACGCCGGGCCAGGAAACGGCAGAATGCATTAAGAAATGG
>DATHKS010000173.1:0-6213 GCA_035488975.1 Chitinophagaceae bacterium
TTACATTCCGATTTACGTGGAAAGAGACTAACGGCCAATCATAAAAATGCTATCCTTTAAAGATCACCCCTTCGCCATCGAAGCGCATTTCGAGCGCTCACTTGTTCTCGCCTATGCCGCGCCTGTTGAAAATATTAAACCCTTCCTGCCCCAATGTCTCTCACCGGATACGTTGAACGAGAAATGGGGGTTTATTGCCGCAGCGTTCGTACAGGTAAAGGGCCTGCGGCCTAAAGGCTTCCCGGCCGTCATGGGCTCAGCCTTCTTCCTGGCAGGCTATCGTATTTTTGTCCGCTATATTGATAAAAACGGAAAAAGGTTAAGAGGCCTTTACATTCTTGGATCTGAAACCGATAAACGACGAATGACCTTCCTGGGAAATATTTTTACTCATTATCATTATTCCACCACAGATATACGAGTGGTTGCCGACAAAAACACATTGGGCATTTCTTCGAACAAATCAGGACTGGAAATAGAGGCGCTACTCAATATCAAGGAACCCGCACTTCCTGCTGGTTCACCATTTCACGATTGGAAAGAAGCCAGGCGCTTCGCGGGACCTTTGCCATTCACTTTTTTCTTCGACGATCAGACCAGTAAGGTAACGATAATAGAAGGCGTGCGTGAAAACTGGATTCCCCAACCGGTGCAGATCCGGAGGGATAAGATTGCCTTTATCGAGGATAAAAAAATTCCTGGGCTTGTCCTGGCAAACGCATTTATTATCGAGAACATTCCCTATTCCTGGAAGAAGGGTAGGGTAGAAACATGGAAGTTATGAAGAGGAAACCCTTTCAGGGCGTTGCAAATGTGATTCGATTTAACTGGCATTTCTATGCAATCGGTGCGGCCATAATAGTAGGCCTGTTCTTTCTTGCGGGATTCATGTCCCCTTTCATCCGGTATTTGGTGCAAGGGTTTGGTCTGCTTTCTGCAATTAGCATTGTTGCTTCCTTATTGGTATCTCATTATGTCTATGATCGATCGGGCTTGTATTCAATGCAATGGCTGAGCTATTTATCCATTCACCTGGGAGAGCGGATACTGAATGTTCATGCGGGTTTCGATGAGACGAGTGAACTGATCAAAGAAAAATACCCCGACACGGAGCTAATGGTCTTTGATTTTTACGATCCAGTCAGGCATACCGAGGTTTCCATCAGGAGGGCCCGTAAGGCATATCCCGCATACCCGGATACTATTCCGATCAATACCAACGCCCTTCCTCCGACCGCATCTTCAATAGACTATATTTTCCTTATTCTTGCCGCACATGAGATCAGGGAAAAGAATGAGCGCATTCATTTTTTCAGCAACCTCTCATCGAGTCTCTCGGGGAAAGGACGAATAATTGTGGTGGAACACACGCGGGATATTAATAATTTTCTGGCCTACAATGTCGGCTGCCTTCATTTCCTTAGTCGTAAATCATGGAATGAGACATTTTCCGGAGCGGATCTGGACCAGGTGGAACAGTTCAAACTAAACCCATTTATTTCCTGCTTTATCCTTAAATCCAATGGAAGTACATCTTAAGATAATCGGAGTGTTGCTGATAATTCTTTCGTTGATACACGTTGTCTTTCCCTATTACTTTAAGTGGAAAGAGGAATTGAATACGCTCAGCCTGGTCAACCGGCAAATGATCTATGTCCACACCTTCTTCATATCCGTTACAATATTTTTGATGGGAATTCTCTGTCTTTCCCATGCACACGAACTGTTTCATACAAATCTCGGTAGATCGATATCCTTGGGACTGGCAATATTCTGGTTCCTCCGCCTGCTATTTCAGTTCTTCGTCTATTCGCCTTCCCTTTGGAAAGGAAAATCATTCGAGACCGTCATCCACATCATCTTTTCCGGATTGTGGATATACCTCACCGTAGTCTTTTTTCTTACCTGGTACATGTAGAAGAGGCTGATTCATCATTCGCATTTTGTATCCTCCTCTACTCAGTATCTTCAATTCACGACTCACGCCTCACGTTTTCCCCTCGTTCGCGTTTTGTTCGCACCATCACTCAGGGTCTTCAATTCACGTTTCACGATTGACGATTCACGAGATCCGATTGACATTCATCTTGTGATCACGTTCATCCCGCCTCTTGCGCCGCCCGCCCCTGTCTTACTCAAGCTGTACGTAAAGCTGAGTAGTGCATACCTCCGTAGTGTATTCACCCTGGAATCCTCGATATAATTCTGGTTGCTGGTTCTGTTGATGCCGATATTCCTGTTCAGGATATCATTCACCCGCAGCTTCAACTCCCCACGCTTGAACCGCAGGAATTGCTTGCTGATCGATGCGCCCCATAGCGGCACTTCGGCATTGAAACCCGCCGCACGCTGGTTGTTGATCGTATAAGTAAAATCGGTACCGAAATGAACCCCTTTTGGAAGATCCCAATCGAATTCCGTTTCATACAACTGGGAGAAGTAAGTAGTATTGAAGAATGGGCTCAATGAATATTTCGTCTTATTGTAGTTGATCCCTGCACTAACTGAAAGATCGATCTTATCCGTCGGGCTCATATCCAATCCAAGTGTGGGCCCGGCGCTGAACGCATTGATCGTATTCGACTCTCCATTGATGAACTGCCTTCCATTATAATATGAAAGCGTGCTGCCGATCCGCACAGAGCCCTTCACAAATCTCGCCGGCAGACCCACGTTGATATTACCATCCAGGTTGTACACGCCATTCACATTTACCGGCCTTGTTTTCTTAACGCCCGAACTCAGCAGGGTGTCATCATTCACAATCTTGTTATCCGTACGGCCCAGGTTGAAGAAGGCAAACACATTCCGGTTCTTAAAAGGATTCACACCCATGTAATTGATTTGAAGACTATTCATGAACTCCTGCTTCAGGTTCGGGTTGCCCTCCTTTATGTTGAGACGGTCGCTGATATCCGGCACCGGTTGCAGTTGTGAGATCGATGGCTGGTTGGTGAATGTCCGGTAGTTGAGGGTAAGGTTTTTATACCGGGTGAAATTATACTGGAATCGCGCCGCCGGTAATATGTTTTGAAATTTCCTGGTAATGACCGAGTCCTTTATCCCGCTCGTTACTTTCCCTTCCAGTTCCGCCTGCTGGAGAGCAAACCCGACAGCGTAATTATATTTCCGCTTCTGTGTCCGAAGGCGCAGACCTGCATTCGTGTACCCATATGAGTTCTCGAAGTCATTCGTGAGCGAATCATTTAACCGGTCATACTTGCTGCTGTTCTTGTCATAGTCATATGTTGTCTTCCCCGCGGTACTCTTGGTATTGCTCTTGCCCGCGCTGAATTCGAGCAGGGATCTTTTAAAAATGGGCTCGGTGTACACCGCCCTTGCCGTATAGCCGCGCAGGTTGCTTTCGTTGCTGATGTGCTGATTGATCGTGTCGGGTGTGCGGGTGCCGCCGCCATCGAAGAATGTATTGACGGACGAGAGGCTTCCATTCCCGTCGGTACCATTGAGCGAAGTTTGAATACTCAATGAAAATGTCCTTCCCCTTTTCCGGAATTTCTTTCGGAACAGTATATCATTCCTGAAGTTGTAGCCCGTATTGTTCGAAATGGAATTGGTGTATCCCTTATTCGTCGTCATGCCATCTTCGCCGGATTGGGTATAGTCGGTCAGTGAGCGGTTATTCGTTTCCTGGTACCCGATCGAGGGGGAGATCTTCAAGGAATGAAAGGAGTCGATCACGTAGTCGAGGCTAAGATTCAGCCGGTGACTATTATTGATATTGTCGTTGACCGAGCTTTGGCGATAGAAATAGGAGGAATCAGGAAGGATGTACTGCCGCTGGATCTCGGACAGCGTCTTTGGGTTGTAATGATTATAGAAATAGTTGCTCGTCAGCTCGGCCTTTGTTCCCAGGATATCATTGTAGTTAAGGCCGCCGCCCCAGATGGTCCTTATGCCGCTATTCGTTCCGCCCATTGCGCCTGAATTCGGGTCGTCGGAGCTGATATTGATGTTGACATTGCCACTCCCTCCCTTCATCATGCGGTTCATTTCACCGGTAAAATTCATCATGTCCATAAAGGAGAAGCCTTCGGTATTCGTATTATTCGCCATGCCGATCGCCGACATCTGGCGGGCGCCCTTGAAAGAAATGACATTGAATCGGCCTTCGAACCGCTCATCCGTTCCGCCGCCGGCATTCACCTTCCCGAAAACCCCTTTCTTCTTGTCCTTCTTTAGCTTCAGATTGATCGTCTTCTCGCTGTTGCCGTCATCGAAGCCCGTTAGTTGGGCCTGGTCACTCATCTTATCATACACCTGCACCTTATCTACGGCATCGGCGGGAAGATTCTTCGTCGCCATCTTCGGATCGGTACCAAAGAATTCCTTTCCATCCACCAATACACGGCTCACTTTCTGGCCCTGTGCCTTCACGGTGCCGTCCTTCTGCACCTGTACGCCGGGAAGCTTCTTCAATAGCTGCTCCACGCTCGCATTTGGCTGCGTCTTGAAGGAGCCCGCATTATATTGTACTGTATCGCCGATCAGCGTAACAGGTGGCGCCTCTGAGGTCACCACCACTTCGCTAAGTACCATCGACCGGTCATTCAATACGAGACTGCCGAGGTCAACCTCCTTGTTCGAAGGAGTGATTTCGAAGACTTTCGCACTATTGTGATAAGCCACATGGGTGATGAGCAGTCGATATTGCCCCTCGGCCAGGCCCGTCAGCGAAAAGCGACCGGCATTGTCTGTCATGCTGAAGCTTACCAGCGAAGAGTCTTTCTTCAGCAATAGCGTGATCGTTGCATCCGCAATGCCTTTATGCAGGACTGTGTCATACGCAACTCCTCTTACCGTTCCATTCTTTTGCGCAGATAGTGATGGGGACACAAGGATGAAGAAACAAAACAGGAAGAAGTAATATCTCATAACCGGTGGTTTAAGGCCGGCTACGAAAGTATTCTTGCTTCACTGCAAAGCGGGTTAATTTGGTTGGGATTAATGTTAATGAAAGTTAATTAGGCGTAATAGGTAGAGCTGGTCTACGGCAGTCGTGAATCGTGAAACGTCAATCGTGAATACAACACTCTATAATGAGAATATTCGAATCGGGCAAAGCCCTTTTCCTATCGATTCGAATATCCTTATAGCGGAGTGCATTCACGATTGACGTTTCACGATTCACGCTGGCTCAGGTCATTCCACCTGCTCTCCCTGCTCCGCATCATCCCTCTCATGGTCATACACCAGCAGGCGAACCTTCCACTCCAGCAATTCATACTGCATAGAAACCTCCACCTTCATCTTGTAGGTAAGTTGGTCGGCGTCCTGGAAGGAAAAAACGGCGCTGGTAAAATTCTTTTCCTCTACCGGTACGGCATACTTTCCTTTTAGATAGAAAGTCTCCCCGTAGTCCATCTTCACCGTAAGGTTGTTGAGCTGGCTGTACAACGACCGGAACTTCTTCTTCGCTTCGTCGAAGCTCTCCGTCGTCAGCATGATGGCCTGCCAGCTGTAGATATTCTCCTTCTTCGCAGAATACTTGGTGATGCTGGATGTCTCCGCGCCCGGCAATTCCAGCGTACACTCGTAGCTGGCGGTCTGTGGCGTTTCTTCGATCATGTTGCCCCTCAGATGGGCGAATTGATGGGGATAATCACGGATCACTTTCTTAAGATCCGCTGCCAACGTGTTCTCGGCGTTGGTCAATTTCTGGGAAAAGGAGGGGAGCGTTAGGGCAAATGCAAAAGCGCTAAAAAATAGTGATTTTACGATTTTTTTCACGAGTAGGGATTAAATGGGTTAATAAAACGTGCAAATATTATAAAATATCCCCATCATTCTATACTTTGAGTTTGCATTTTTCGTTAACTATTTTATTAAACGAATCCAAATATGAAAAACAAGAGCATCGTCCACTCGCATGAAGAAGCGAAAATCTACCGTGGTTACTACAAACCATCCTTCAACCTCCTCTTCTTATTGAAGTCTGTCTTATCCGTTGTCATTTCCGGTTCATCACCGGCAGCCGGCAATTTTAGAAGAAAATAAACCGTCTCACTAACCCTCCATTATACTAAGGCCTCCGCAATTGCGGAGGCCTTGTTAATAAGCAAATGTGGTAATGTGCCAATTAGCCAATGTGCCAATGATCCTAGTCAGTAAAGACATTTTCGTATCGGAGCACACCCCATTGGCACATTTACAAATTGGCACATTGGCTAATTGGGCTCTTAGTTCATTCTTACA
>DATHKS010000174.1:0-6546 GCA_035488975.1 Chitinophagaceae bacterium
ATCGCCTGATCAAGGAAGGCTATCGCATTGTAGCCCTGAAATTGACGAAATTATCTTCCGAAAAAGCCGGCGAATTCTATGCAGTGCATAAGGCCAGGCCTTTCTATGGCGAGCTGGTTGAATTCATGAGCAGCGGCCCCATCATCGCCGCCATCCTGGAGAAAGACAATGCCGTTTCGGCTTTCCGTGAACTGATCGGAGCTACCAATCCGGCCCAGGCGGCTGAGGGTACTATCCGGAAATTATACGCAACTTCTCTCGGCGAGAATGCCGTCCATGGCAGCGACAGCGATGAGAACGCGAAGATCGAAGGAGATTTCTTCTTTAGTGGACTTGAAAGAGTATAAAAATATTTTCTTGTGTAAAAGCCGGCGGGACATCCTTGCCGGTTTTTTTATTTGTAATCCTTACCACCTATTGGTAATTTTTTTGCCGGGAAGAACGGAAAGGATACAAGTGGCACGCGTGTGTGTTATTGCCTTTGAGTCAGAAGCCTTGCTCCGGAGGAGCAATTGGTTTGTAGTAATTTTCTTTTTGAAGACGTGCGTTCCATCGGAACGCTTGAAACGGGAATGATTGTGAGGCGTTCCTATGGAACGCAGCGGCTTGCTACTAACTCGGGCTACAAACGAAATGTCCCTCCGGGACAAGACCCAAATCATTCGATCATTCACAAAATATTCGTCATCTTTCGTGAACCCTTACCTTAGACAGGCATATCTACAAACTCACCCCCTCCCTGGTATCATTCTTCTCCGGCGTTACATTGTATCCTGCTTTTCGAAGCAAGCCGATCACACCCTTTGCTCCAGGCAGGTGTCCTGCACCCACCGCAATCAGCAATGATTTTCCCGGTAGTATCTGTCCAAGCTTCTCTACCCAGTTCCGGTTTCGTTTGTATAACAGGGTCTCCGCATACTGAGACACGCCCACTTCACCCTTCATCATCATCTCCTCGAGTTTTTTCAGGTCCTGCTCCTTGTAAGCCTTCAGCATTTCGGTGAGCTCCTTCGATTCCTGGCTGTTCGCCGAAGAACTGTCAATGTACGTCACGAGTTGTTCCGCCTGCACCTTGTAAGGAATATCATCGAGTACGGAAGCCTGGTATCCCATGGTTTCCATTCCCTGGATCTTTTTATTATAGTGTTTTGCTTCCTGCATGATCACCTGTTCCATCATGGCCGTCGTTTCGCAGGGAAATGAATTCTGCTCGAGTAATGAAGAGGCCAGGATCGGTTTATAGGTCTCGAGCATCGAGAAAGGCAATGGGCTGCTCTTCGATTCGAAGTAGTTCTTAACCTTCTCATAGTCCTTTTCACTCAGCAGGTCGTGCAGTGTCGTATCGCCGCGCATCTTGAGTTTGCTCATCACGCCAAGCATCTCGAACATGTTGTCGAGGTCCACTTCAAAATACACCTCGTCTACCTTACCGATGATCGTCTTCATATTCGGACTCAATACCGCATCTTCGGAACAAAGCATGTGAATGGTGCCAAAAAGATAAGACGGCTTCTCAAGCCCCTTTCCCGTTATCTTCCACAAGAGGGTATTTTCATTCACCACCGGTTCATTCTTTTTTTGCGCATTACAGGCTATTCCTAAGACACCGAGTAACAAGGCTGCACTGAATCTTTTCATCTTCATCAATTTTAAGCAAATTACGAAATGGCCGGGTTCGCGAAATTATTAATGATGGAAGGCCGTTTCCCTACCCTATCCGTCTACTACTGCTTCCGAACCGTAGAGCTGATCGCGGAACTTCAGCGATGGGGATGGTATCAATGCTCCCAGTCCCAGGCTATCCCATTTACCATCTACTGCCCGTATCGTCGCATCATCGGCCACGATGATATTGGGCCAGTCGCGGTGGAAGTCATCCAGCTCCTTCGTCTTCCTGGTGCCATCGAGTCCCATGCAGGCAAACAAGCCCGCCGGCATTTCCGTCGAAGGCCGTTCGAAGAGAAGGCTGTCCCGTTTTGGGTCGAGGTTGTTGCAGAAGCGCCAGAGGGCTATCCCCAGATCGTTCGCATCTACCGTATGCTCCACGTACAGGATCATCTTCACTCCTTCCAGTGCTTTTAATGCACAGATCTGTCCATGAAGTTCTTTTATATGGTGCTTCCTTGACTTCTTCACCGACAGGATGAGGCAGGGAACGTCCTGGCGAAGCAATGAGGAGTTTATTGCGGCGATCTCCGGCCACTTATCCTTCAATGCAGATATAGCCAGCAACGATTCCTCTTCATTTTTGCCCCAGGCATATCTTTCATCCGATTCTTCTTCGTACTTGCGCGTACCGTCAATACACATCTTACCGCCAAACCCGAGTTTACTGCAGCTATGATCGAGCACATCCATCGGCCCTTGCGAAAAATAAATATCGCTTGCGGGATTCAGGTTCTGAAATACATATTTCGTGAGTGATGGATAGTCCTGGATATTGATGTCCCCATCGGCCATGACCAGTATTTTATTAAACATCATTTGCCCAGCGCCCCACATGGCATTCATCACCTTCTGACCCTGGCCGGCATAGTCCTTCTTTATTTTTGTGATTACGAGATTATGGAACACTCCCTCCACGGGCATATCCATATCGGTGATCTCCGGCACCATCGTCATCTTTATCGGCGCAAGAAATATGCGTTCCGTGGCCTTACCCAGCCAGGCGTCTTCCTGGGGTGGTATGCCGACAATAGTAGCGGGATACACGGCATTCTTCTTATGCGTGATGGCGGTGATATGAAAACGCGGGTACCAATCCGGCAAAGAGTAATAGCCCGTGTGATCGCCGAATGGTCCTTCCCATATCAATTCATCGCCCGGATCCACGTATCCTTCGATGATGAAGTCGGCATCTGCGGGAACCTCGATATCGGGTTGCGTAATGCATTTCACCAGCTCCACCTTTTTCTTTCTTAGAAATCCTGCCAGCATGTACTCATCCACGTTCTCGGGAAGTGGCGCTGTAGCCGAATAGGCATAGGCAGGATCGCCGCCGAGTGCAACGGCCACAGGCATTCGCTTGTTTAGTTTTTTATATTCGGAGAAATGTTTGGCGGAGACCTTATGCTTATGCCAGTGCATACCTGTAAGATCGGGACCAAATACCTGCATACGGTACATGCCCACGTTTCGTGAATTTGTCAGTGGGTCTTTCGTATGAATGATGGGTAGTGTAACGAACGGACCGCCGTCCTTTGGCCAACAGGTGATGACCGGAAGTTTTGAGATGTCCGGATTTTCCATGATCACTTCCTGGCATTCTCCTCTCCCGTTTCTCACCTTCGGCATCCAGGAAGCGAACTGGCCGAGCTTGGGAAGCAACTTCAATTTATCGATAATACTTTCTTTAGGAGAGGCTAATAGTTTAAACAGCGACTCGATCTCCTTCGCCACATCGTCGAGATGTTGTACGCCGAGCGCCATGCACATCCTCTTATCACTACCGTACGCATTCATCAGTACCGGAAATTCATACCCTGTATTTTCAAACAAGAGGGCCTTGCCGCCTCCCGGCTGCTTACTCATGCGATCGGTGATCTCCGCGATCTCCAATATTGGGTCAACGAAAGATTTGATCCTGACGAGTTCGCCTGCCTGTTCGAGTGCGTCTATGAATGCCTGCTGATTCCTGTAAGCCATGCTGTAGATATATTCTGCGAAAGTACAACACAAGCTCTAGGAGAATGTTCACCTGGAAAAAGATACCGGTTTAATAGACATTTGTTGGACAGTCGATCCTGCTTTTTTTCCCATGGCCGCCGAGGAAGCCACCGCCGCCGGAACCGCCGAGCCGGTACGTGAGATGCAGGCCGGTAAAGTAATAGAAGTCTTTGTATTTCGATCCGCCACGCTGGGCGCCTTTGGATGGATAATTGGGATTACCGCCATCTATTTCATCCCCCCTGTATGAGAGATCCACGGCAGTTTGTCCTTTGGCGGCAAGCAGGTCGGCAGGGTCTGCATAGTTCGTGCTCACATCATCGAGATAGTCTGTGAACAACTTTCGCAGGCCGACCTCCGCACCGATATGCAGGTTATTGGTTAGTGCAAATTTCAGTCCTGCTCCTAACGGAATAGCCACTTGAGTAAGGCTATACGGCTTATTTGTATATCCTGCGATGCCCTGGCCTTCGGTGCTGAGAGGCTTAAGGAATACCTTGTCGTTTGTGCCATTGAAAGTATAGGGATTATAATGAAACACGGCCAACCCCGCGAAGAAATAAGGTGAGAACCGATGATCGTATAAATTCTGGATATAGTATTCACCGAGAAGACTGAATTCACGGAGAGCAGTCTCGAAGCTGAGGTTCCGGCTAACGAGTTCCTCATTCCGGCTATTCCGGTCGGCTCCCCCAAGCACAGCGTAGGTGAAGCCTGCGCGCAACATCAGGTTCTCGGTAAGTTCATAGTTACCGGTGACGCCAATAGCGCCGTTCGTTACCTTACGGGGGAATAGCTTGTCCGCGAGATCGCCATTATAGGCTGCGAGGCCACCGAATACCCCGACATGGAAACGTTGTGCAAAGACTGTATTGGCTAACAGGAGAGCAAACACGAGAATCCGGATATTCCTCATAATGAAAGATTAAAAAGGACTATAGGCAAATTTTGGGCCGGATCAGGGTGTTTTTTTCCAACGGCTTAATGGAAGAGATAGTGTATAAGGAATGTTAAATAAGGTGGTCATTAAAATGACCAATAGAATAAGACCTGACTCGGAAGTCCATGGGATGTCAACTAGGTGTCAACCGGTTAACAGATCCCTCGCCGGCTTCTTAGTCGCCCGTCCGTCATATATTTTGGGCATAAGTCCGCGATTTCCCTACTTTTAAAAAAACAACCACTAGTCATATGATACCAAAGCTCCTCCTTTTCATTGCGGGCAGCACCCTTGCAATGTCAGCCTGCAAGAACAATTCTTCAACTACCGGGGAGGCCAGGCAGGATGTACTGGCCGCCAACATGGACACCACCGTGAGTCCAGGCAACGATGTCTTCAAGTACGCCAATGGCCTTTGGATAAAGAACAACCCGATTCCCGCGGAGCAAAGCAGCTGGGGCATCGGTAACCTGGTAATTGAAGAAAACCTTAAACGATTAAGAGAGATATCGGAAAAATCTGCAACTGCAACGGGCGCAAAGGGCACACCGGAGCAAATGATCGGGGATTTCTGGAAGACTGCGATGGACAGCACGAAGGTAGATGCCGATGGACTGAAGCCTCTGCAGCCCCTGCTCGACAAGGTGAGTACCATTCACGACACGAAGAGCCTTGTAGCTACCGTTGCCGAATTGAAAATGCTGGGCTCCTCTACCCTCTTCAGCAATTTTGTTACCCAGGATGATAAGAACAGCGATGTCATGACCTATAAGTTCTTCCAGGGCGGTCTCGGTCTGCCTGAAAGAGAATATTATTTCAAGACAGATAGTTCAACGGTCAATATCAGGAATGAATATGTAAGGTACATTGCAAAGATGCTTACTCTCTCCGGCGAGGATAGTGCAGTTGCCGGTGCCGAGGCGAAGAAAGTGATGGCGCTGGAAATGAAACTCGCACAGGCGAGCCGGCGCATCGAAGACCTGAGGGATCCATATAAGAATTATAATAAGATGGCCGTTACCGATCTGCCGAAGATGGCGCCGGGTATCGACTGGAATAATTTCATGTCGATCACGAAGGTCAAGGGATTAGATTCGGTGATCGTAGGTCAACCGGAATTCTTTAAAGCGCTTGACGCCGCCCTGAAGACTGTACCCCTGGACGACTGGAAAGCCTATGTGAAATTCAATGTGCTCAGTGACTTTGCACCTGCGCTCCCCGAGAAGTTCGGCGTGGCGGCATTCAATTTCACTAAACTCTTCAGCGGTGCAACGGTAAGGAAGCCGAGATGGAAACGGGTAATACAAATGGAAGACAATTACATGGGCGAGATGCTGGGCCAGTTGTACGTGAAGGAGTTCTTCAATGCGAATGCAAAGAAGAGGTACGAAGACCTGGTGGAGTCGATCCGCGGCGCATTGAAGGATCGCATCTCGCGGCTTGCGTGGATGAGTGATAGCACCAAACAAAAAGCTTATACGAAGCTGGCTGCTGTGAAGAAGAAGGTGGGCTATCCCGACAAATGGAAGGATTTCTCGGCTATGGATATCGGTTCCGGTAGTTTCGTGCAGAATATCATAGGCGCTAATAGCTGGTGGCATCAATATGAGATCAACAAGCTGGGCAAGCCGGTCGACAGGGACGAATGGTCGATGTCGCCACAGACCTACAATGCCTATTACAATCCTTCGAACAATGAGATCGTCTTGCCCGCAGGCATCTTTACTGTACCCGGCTATCGTGACGAGGAACTCGACGATGCGGTGGTGTACGGTTATGCAGGCGCGTCCACGATCGGCCACGAGATCACCCATGGATTCGATGACGAGGGACGGCAGTTCGATGCAAAGGGCAACCTGGTGAGCTGGTGGACGAAGAAGGATGAAGAGGAATTCAACAAGAGAGCAACGGTGATGGTGAACCAGTTCAATGGATACGAA
>DATHKS010000175.1:0-2539 GCA_035488975.1 Chitinophagaceae bacterium
CTATGCAGGCAAGAGCAATATCATGCTTGGGAAGAAGGCGACGCGCGTCTTCGTGGCCTCGGAGGGAATGGAGAAATTCTTTCCTTCCAATAAGATCATGATCACCGGCAACCCGGTGCGGGCGACGATCTCGAACTCCACGGTAACACGGAGCCAGGGACTGCAGTTGTTTTCACTGCAGGAAGATCGCAGGACGTTGCTGGTAGTTGGCGGCAGTCTCGGTGCAAAGACCATCAATGAATCGATCGGGAAACATCTCGACGAGTTGACCGCTTCGGGACTTCAATTGATCTGGCAGACCGGCAAGCCCTATGCAGCTAAAGCGCAGGAACTCGTTGCAGGAAAGAATGGCATCTGGATAAATGATTTCATTACGCAAATGGAATTCGCGTATGCAGCAGCCGATATCGTGGTCGCCAGGGCAGGGGCCATGACAGTTGCAGAACTATGTGTTGTTAAAAAGCCCGTTTTATTCGTACCCTATCCCTTTGCAGCAGAAGACCACCAGACCGTGAATGCAAGACAGTTGGTATCCAGGGAGGCCGCGTGGATGGTAAAGGACAGCGAAGCCCTGGATACCCTGGTACCGATGATCCTTGATCTTGCCGGGAATGAGGCGATGCAGAAAAAGTTGACAGACAACATTGGCAAGCTTGCCATGACGGATGCCGACAACGTAATTGCGAGGGAAGTGCTGAAACTGATAAAAAATGACTGAAAGAACAAATACTGTCCTTATGAACGCTCCCTTCGGGGGGCTTGACAAAATCCGTGAAGTGTATTTTATCGGCATCGGGGGAATCGGGATGAGCGCCATAGCCAGATTCTTCCATGCAAAAGGAGTAAAGGTCAGCGGCTATGATAAGACGAAGACCGCGCTGACCGCGGAGCTGGAGGCAAATGGGATCGCCGTCCACTACGAAGAAGACGTTGAAATGATCCCAAAACAGGCAGACCTGGTGGTGTACACACCGGCGATCCCGAGCGAGCACAAGGAGCTTACCTACTACCAGCAACATGGACACAAGGTGGTGAAGCGAAGCGATGTGCTGCAGCTCATTTCGGAAGGCTCTTTTAATATCTGTATTGCCGGTACACATGGCAAGACAACCATTACGACCATGATCGCTCACCTGTTGCGGGATAGCGGTTTCGGATGCAATGCTTTCCTGGGAGGTATTTCCGTGAACTACGGAACTAATTTCTGGAGCGATCCGCGAAATGTATGTGTGATAGAGGCGGATGAATACGACCGGAGCTTCCTGAAATTAAACCCCGATATCGCGATCATCTCGGCAATGGATGCGGATCACCTGGATATCTATGGCACGGCGGCCGCGGTAGAACAGGCATTCATCGACTTCAGTAAGAAAGTCAAGCCCGGCGGAACGCTTATCAGCCATGCCGGCCTGCCACGCGGAAAGGAATTGAAGGCGGATAGCAGGTTAACGTACAGCCTGCAGGACGAGAACGCAGATGCGTTCGGTGGAAATATAAGAATGAATAACGGGAGCTATTGGTTCGATGTGAAAGTAAAAGACGTGATCATAAGAGATGTGAAGCTGAATATGGGTGGCATGCATAATATAGAGAATGCCATAGCCGCGATAACCGTCGCAAGTTCTTTGGGGATTGAAAAGGAGAAGATACGCTCAGCGGTCGCATCATTCAAGGGAGTGAAGCGTCGTTTCGAATATGTTGTCAAGACGAGTAAGATGGTGTACGTAGACGACTATGCACATCATCCCGAAGAACTAAAGGCGTTGATCAGCGGAGCAAAGAAATTATTCACCGGGCAGAAATGCACGGTCATTTTCCAGCCTCACCTCTTCAGCCGTACGCGTGATTTCGCGAAAGGGTTTGCAGAGGTGTTGAACCAGGCCGACGAGGTATTCCTCCTTCCGATCTATCCCGCAAGGGAACGACCGATAGAAGGAGTGACGAGTGAGATGCTCGTCTCGAAGATGCCAGCCGGCAAGGCGCGTGTGGTCAGTAAGGAAGAGATGATGAGCATTCTTGAGAAACGGAAGCAGCAACAGGAGACAATGGGCCTGCTGATCACGGCAGGTGCAGGCGATATCGATACGCTTGTGCCAATGATAAAGAAGTTATTAAACGAGAAATAAAAAGTGAACACCGGAAAGACCATAAGGAAGATTTTATTCATTGGCATGTGGATCGCCATTGGCGGCGGCATGCTTACCCTGCTGATCGCCGCTATGGGAAGGCAGCGAAAGGATATTTGCAAGGACTATAGCATCAGTATAAGATCCGGTGTGGCGAGTGAATTTTTCCTGGAAAAGGGAGATATCGTGAGCCTTCTGAAAGCAGCTGCAAAAGGAAAGATAAAGGGCCAGGCGAAATCATCGTTCAACCTGCGCCAGATGGAGCAGTTACTCGAGGATAATAACTGGGTGAAGGATGCCCAACTCTATTTCGACAACAGGGATGTGCTGCACGTGTCGATCATGGAAAGACAACCCGTGGCCAGGATATTCACGGCCGGGGGACAATCCTTCTATATCGATGATAGCGGGCA
>DATHKS010000176.1:0-5809 GCA_035488975.1 Chitinophagaceae bacterium
ATCGTTTCCATTTGGAAGACCGGCATCCTCAATGGCGGGCCATCGCTTGCCTCTTCTGTTGATTCTTCTTCTTCCGGCAAAGTGGAGGATGAGATGGTCTGGTCTACGACGCCCTCATCGGTCACCGGCGTCTCTATCTCATGGATCTTTTCGCCGGGAAATGATACTGGTTCCGCGACGGGTACATGAACATGGTCGGAATGCGTTGCATGCAAAGGCGATGAATTTTCTTCGGAATGAGGCGGGAGCCGCTCCTGTACTGATTCTACAGCATCATTGCCGGAGAAAGATGCGGCCATGGCCATATCGTTCACGAGCAACTGATCCAGCCAGAGGGAATCCCGGAAGTGGATCGACGCGCGTTCCCTATTGTCCTTTGCAAGCTGATCATCTTCCTTTAGTTTGGTAAGGAGCAATACCTGTACGGGCCCGAAGAAGGGATATTGCGCAGCCAATTGCTGCAGCTCCTCGCGACTACAATCATGAAGGGAATCTTTCCCCGTAATGGATTTCGCCAGTTGGTCGACAACGGAATTCATGCACGCAAGTTAGCGTAATACCCTTTTTACACGAAAAATTAGGGCCTTTTAATTGAGGTCTACCAGTTGGAGAAGAGCCGGTTAAAGATATCGTCCGACATTCCGCGCAGGATCTCGTCGAACAGCCCTGCCTGGGCGGCTTCCAGCGTGGAGCCGGCGGAAAATTCGAAGCTCCGGCTTACATCGTACTCGGTGGTCTTATCGGATCTTTGATCATTCAGAATGAGGTGCACACCTACCGTAAGGCGGTTGGTTGCCACGTGCTGGTTCGAAATACCGGAGGTACTGACGGAATAGTTGGTGATCGTACCATTGATCACCCAGTCCGCGTTGTCGTTATTCGTCTGCGAGAGCCGCGTCTGGCTCACGATCTTCTGCCGGACTTTATCAGTAAGGCGCGGGCTTAGCTGCGGATTGACGTATTGCGCCCTGTTCTCGATGAAATTTACTTTTACGGTCTTGATACTATCGGGTATGGAGATATCGCGGAATTTATAGATGCCACAACCCGTATTGAATACGCCGGTAAATGCCAGGCAGGTAGCAATGAGTACGGCTGCCATCATGCCCTGGTAACCGCGGTTTATTTTTCTTCCTGTCGATTTCATCGGTGCTTGTTTATTCATCGATATCATATTCCTTCAATTTCCGGTATAAGGTCCTTTCGCTGATGCCCAGGTCCAGTGCGGCATCCTTGCGCTTGCTCCGGTGTTTCTTCAGCGCCTTAATGATGAGTTCCTTTTCCTTGTCCATTATATTGAGGCTCTCCTCCACTTCTTCATGATCGTGTATGTCTTCGTGATGAACAAGTACCTGCTGCTGGTTGGGCTGCGGTGTTTGCATCATTGGTTGCGACAGCATCGGCTGCATGTTGTCATTCATCTTGAGTTCCTTCAGATCATTCATGAAGGAAGGGTTCTGCGATACCATGCCGGGATTCTGCAATACTTCAAGGAACATCTTCTTCAGTTCTGTTACATCCTTCTTCATATCGAAGAAAAGCTTGTACAGTATCTCACGTTCATTTGCGAAATCGGGGCCGTTGCTATGCGAGGTAACGGCGGGCAGCCGGTTGCTCGAATAGGGTTGGAGGAACTTGCTGAGATCCTTTGCCGAGATATTCTTATTGATCGAAAGTACGGATATCTGCTCCGCAATGTTCTTCAATTCGCGCACATTGCCGGGCCAGGGATAGTTAATTAACAGGTTTTTCGCTTCGTCATCCAATTGCACGGAGCCCGTCTTATACTTATCGGCGAAGTCGGCGGCGAACTTGCGGAAAAGAAGGTGGATGTCTTCCTGGCGATCATGGAGGGAAGGCACGCGGATGGGAACGGTGCTCAACCTGTAATAGAGATCCTCCCTGAATTTCCCCTGCTGCACTAATTGCAGGAGGTCTTTATTCGTTGCCGCGATCACGCGCACATCCGTCTTCTGCACCTTGCTTGATCCCACACGGATATATTCGCCGGCTTCAAGTACGCGGAGCAGGCGGGCCTGTGTGCCGAGCGGCATCTCACCGATCTCATCGAGGAAGATAGTACCGCCGTTTACCGTCTCGAAGTATCCCTTTCGTGAATCGACGGCGCCGGTGAAGGAGCCTTTCTCATGGCCGAATAATTCGGAGTCGATCGTTCCCTCTGGCATGGCGCCGCAGTTGACGGCGATGAAGGGATTATGTTTACGATTGGACAATGAATGGATGATGATGGAGAACGCTTCCTTTCCAACGCCGCTTTCCCCGAAGATCAGGACCGTAAGATCGGTATTGGCCACCTGTACCGCCACCTGCAATGCATAGTTTAGCGCTGGTGAATTCCCAATGATGCCGAACCGGTTCTTTATTGATTGAATTTCCATAATAATTCGTTTTTCGTTGGCCGGGTCAATTATTAAATGACCGCCTGGCCTTGTCGTACAATGTTTCCCAGCAGTGTGCCTTGTGTACACTCCGTCGCCTCCACCCATACATAATCGCCCTTTGACAGACCGTAATCCTCCTTGGCGAAGACGAATACTTTATTCTGCGAGCTTCTTCCCATCCAGTCCAGGCTGCTCTTCTTGCTATCGCCTTCAATGAGTATCCTGAATGTCTTTCCAATATCCCGCTGGTTGCTTTCCAGGGAAAGCCGGTTCTGTAGTTCCACTATTTCATACAGCCGTTTCTTCTTGACCTCAAGTGGTACGTCGTCGGTATAGCGGCGCTGGGCGAGTGTGCCGGGCCGTTCGCTATAGAAATACATGTAGCTGAGATCATACTGGCTGGATCTCATGATGCCGAGGGTATCCGCATGATCCTGCTCTTCTTCCGTGCAGAAGCCGGCAATGATATCCGAACTGAGCCCGCATTCCGGCATGATCTCCCTTATTCTTTTCACCCGCGCCATATACCATTCACGGGTATAGGTGCGGTTCATCAATTGCAATAATCGCGTGGAACCGCTTTGCACCGGCAGGTGGATGTATTTGCAGATGTTCTCGTACTTCGCCATCGTGTACAGTACTTCATCCGTGATATCCTTTGGATGCGAAGTAGAAAAGCGGACCCGCAGGCCGGGAGAAAGGTTGGCCACCTGCTCCAGCAGCATGGCAAACGTGACGGGCTCCGTCGAGTGGTCATTGCAATAATAGTAGCTATCCACATTCTGGCCGAGTAGCGTCACTTCCTTATATCCTTTGGCAAGCAGATCGCGGCATTCTTCGAGAATACTTTCGTTGTCGCGGCTTCTCTCGCGGCCGCGGGTAAATGGAACCACGCAGAAGGCACACATGTTATTGCATCCGCGCATGATACTGACGAAGGCATTGATGCCATTGCTATTCAGTCTGACGGGGGAGATGTCTGCATAGGTCTCATCGCGACTGAGCAATACATTTACTCCTTTCTGTCCCGTCCCTGCCTCTTCGATCAGGGAAGGAAGACTGCGGTATGCGTCAGGGCCGATTACGAGGTCGACAAGCTTCTCTTCCTCGAGAAATTTTCCTTTCAGGCGTTCGGCCATGCAGCCGAGTACACCCACCAGCAATCCCTTCCGCTGTTTCTTCAATTTCCTGAATTCGGTCAGGCGTTTCCGCACCGTTTGTTCCGCTTTTTCACGGATAGAGCAGGTATTTATAAAGATGAGATCTGCTTCTTCCACATTGCGGGTGGCGCCGAATCCTTCCCCTTGCAGGATAGAAGCAACAATTTCACTGTCCGCAAAGTTCATCTGGCACCCATAGCTTTCGATGTAAAATCGCTTCCGGTAGGTGTTTGGATCATCCACAAACGAGGCAAACGCTTCTCCCTGGCGGTTTTCATCATGTACCTTATCTGTCACGAAGTCAAGCATTCAACGGAAATTTGAACGGCAAATATACGGAATGGTGACAGGATGGCAGTGCTTCTGTTAGAAATTTGATCCCAAGTAGCTAATTAGCCAATTTGGTAATTTGATAATTAGCCAATTGGGCGTGGGACATAGGAGATGTCCGACGAAACCGAGCGTCGTCGTCGCATTTGTAGAGTCGCCGGCCAAAGGCGTAATTGGCCAGTTGTTTTTGAGCGGAAGACGGGACTCGAACCCGCTACCTACAGCTTGGGAAGCTGTCGCTCTACCAGGTGAGCTACTTCCGCGGGGGAAAGTCAAAAGTCAAAATTAAAAATTAAAAAGTCAAAAATAGACCCTGATAAATTGGGGAGAGCCTCAATTTATGGCTCACGTTCTTGTCTTACAACCCCCGATGGATTTGAATTTCCCGCTATAAGCAAAACACTTTCCGTCCGAGTAATAAGATCGGGCGACTTTAGTCAACATATCAAATTCCTCTGTAGATAATTTATACTTGTTGTTAACGCTTACACCACCGCCTTCTTGAAAGGGAATATCAATATTTCTCGCATATTTTTCAAATAGGTCAGGATGGGTTTTACTGAACCATTCCATAAAATCCTCGAATTCTTTTGTAAGGCTATTCATATATGTCCCTTTTGTGGTTGTATTAGGGTGTATGGTTATAGCTGGAAATATGCTTAATTTAGTTGATGGCAAAAGCTAAGAGATCACTCTCTCCGAAGCCTAAAAAGAAGGGCAAGTATGATATTACTATAAAACAGCCTTACAGCCGATCAACTACTTAAACAGGCTGTAAATACTCCAATTAAATTAAAAAGAAGAAGTGTATATTTTCTTTGACATTTTTAACGAACATCCTGAACTGGTAGAAAAGATTTCTACTGAGGAAGATATTTTTTACACTAGTTATTTAAACTTCTTTGAAGAAAAATTAAATCATTTGAAAGCCGAAATTGAAGCGGAAGAAGGGGAAATGGAAGGAGTGTTTACCGTCATTCATATACTGGAAATTAACAAAGGGCCAGCTGCATTCTTTGGATATTCGGAGAATTTAAAAAAGAGAATGGCCTCATCTTTTAGTAAGCAGGATTTTGAGAAATTCGCTTCTGATCTTCAAAAGAGAAGGCAGGAATTTCTCAGCTGACAGGAAACTCCGTTGCCCCTTTGCTTGCCTATATTCCCCGCTGAGACACAACGTGAATCGTGAGTCGTCAATCGTGAACCTGCCTGCCGGCAGGCAGGTTGAGGCACTCTGATCGATTCGAATAGTCGCACAACAGGTGTTGTATTCACGTTTCACGACTCACGATTCACGTCTCCTGATTGACCTCTCGCGGCCGAAGAGTCCATCACTACCTTCTTCCTGAGCCAGCTATCTTTCACCGGGATGATCCACTTGTTCTCCATCTCTTCCTTCGTCTGCACGAGGTTGTTGAAATAGAGAGTATCGCCATCGACAAAACCGTTATCCACGGCATATTGTAGCTGTGCGAGGGGCAGCAATTGGATCTTATCTTTTATCACAAAAGCCAAGGTGGTCCGGTCGAATAGATTTATCTTGAAGTGCTGCTCCAATTCTTTTATGAGACGTACCGAACTGTCGGTGCTGCACCCGCTGACGCCAGTGGCCGTTTCATCCGCCATCAGTACTATAAATTGCCCAAATAAAAGATATCCCGCACCCTTTACCGGTACACCGTGACTGTTCCATTTCCCCGTGAATTCTCCGAGCAATTCCTCGGTTTCCATTGCCTCATGCAGCGTCAATAAACGACTGGACTGGTAGATCCACACTCTTGACCCGGCATGAAAACTACCGTCGAGAAGGTATATATAATCGAGATTCATAGCACTAAATTACGCAAAAACCCGCCATGAGAGTTCTTCAGAATCTGCACACCATCTTAGCTCACTGGATGTACACCCGGGAAGAAT
>DATHKS010000177.1:0-9826 GCA_035488975.1 Chitinophagaceae bacterium
CCAGTTCAACGGCTATGAACCCTTCCCCGGTTATCATATCAATGGTAAGGCTACGCTGGGTGAGAATATTGCCGATCTCGGAGGCATTCTCCTCGGGATAGATGCATTTAAGAAAACGGAAGAATTTAAGAAAGATGAAAAGATCGGCGGGCTTACCCCGATGCAGCGGTACTTCATGGGCTATGCAATGGGATGGCTGGAACATACACGTGACGAACAACTCCGAAACCAGTTGCTGAGTGATGTGCATTCCCCCGGCGAATACAGGGTAAAGGGGCCTTTCGTTGACGTGGATGAATTCTACACCGCCTTCAATGTAAAACCGGGCGATGCGATGTATAGGGCGGATAGTTTACGAGTGAGGATCTGGTAACACGTGAATCGTGAAACGTCAATCCTCAACGTGAATCGTCAATCGTCAATCGTGAATAGCAGCAGTCTTACAATTGCTCAAATCAGTTAGTGTCTTCCATTTGCGGTCGAAACCGTTAGGGGAAATACAAAGGTCGGAGACTATTCACGATTGACGATTCACGTTTGAGGCTCCTTCGTGTACAGCCCAGTATACTGAATGCCCAAACCCGGCCCCTCCGATATATTTATTTTTCCCGAATCATATGTGATCCCGGTGGCGACGTCCTCGGCGAGAAGCAAGGGGCCATCCATGTCCACATGATCGATGAGTGGCAAGAGATGGGCAATGGCTGCAGAGCCAACTGTAGATTCGTTCATGCAGCCAACCATTACCTGCAAACCAAGTGTGCGGGCATTCTTTATCATTCGCAGCGCGGGGGTGATGCCACTGCACTTCGTGAGTTTGATATTGATGCCATGAAAATGATCCTTGCATCTTTGTACGTCCTGTTCGAATACGCAGGCCTCATCGGCAAACAAGGGCAGGGATGATTCCCTGTACAGCGTCTTCATTCCTTCCCAGTTATCTTTTGCGAGTGGCTGTTCCACATACTCTACGCCGAGTTCTTTCAATTGCGGAATTAGAGACAGCGCAGTTTCGAGATCCCAGGCGGCATTGGCATCCACGCGGAGTATCGCATCGGTATTCTCGCGCAGGGCCTTCACAATGGCGATATCATCGGGCGTTCCTACTTTTATCTTATAGATAGGCCATGGCTTTTCCTTTAACTTATCCACCATTTTCTCTATGCTGTCGATGCCGATAGTGTAATCGGTCATAGGATCATTCGAATGATCCAGCTTCCATAGTTGCGAAAGACTCTTGTTGCCGAGCTTGCCGAAAATATCCCATGCGGCAATATCCAATGCGCATACCAGGAATGGGTTCTGGGGAAGCAGATGATGAAGGTAATGCCAGTACCTGTCGGGTTCGGTGAACGCGAATTTTTCGATACCCGCTTTCTTCTGTTCGATATCTTCGATCATCTTTGCGACCGGGATATTGTAATAGGTGATAGCCGGCGCCTCGCCATAACCCTTGACGCCGAAGTGTTCGAGCTCAACAATTAGCGTCGGCTGATGTGTCTTGGTACCCTTGGATATGGTAAAGGGGTGACGGAAGCGCAGGTCGAAGGAGTGGTAGGTGAGTTTCACTGTGTAAAGTTAGGGAGAGTTTGGAAAAAGGAATTGGGAATAAGGAATTAGGAATAAGGCTTAAGATAGTTACTCTCCAAATGGACGCAGCGTGTTCCAGTAAGGAGCAGTTGCACGGGGCGAAGTTAGAGAGAGTTTGGAATTGAGTTAGGCTTTACCGGCAACCTAATCCCTATCTATAAGATAAGTAACTGTTGAAGACTAATTCCAAATTCCAAATCCCTAATTCCCTGAACTACCAACTCACCTCCCACTATTCCCCACATACCCCCTCACCTCTTCGTTAAAGTCTTTTTCCCTGATCAGTTCTTCGAGTGGTATATGCATGCGGTAGCGCCAGTAATGTTTGGGAATGGCGGGATCGTTGATGCGTTCTTCATGTGGATTTTCGCGGCGCAGGCCTTCACTCATGCCGAGTATGTCCTGCAGCTGGAAGATGCTCCACATAGCGGGAGAATAAAGATGCTGGAGAATGATGGCCCGGCTCACCCAGGGTTCGCAGAAATAAGGGGGTTCGCCCCATTGCCCGAGAACGGTGTGGTAGAAATGTTGCGTCTTCACCCGGTCTTCTTCCCACCATCCCCTCACCGTACTCATGTCGTGCGTGGAAGGAGTGATAACGGAAAGATAGGGCGCCTCATCCGGGATGAAGAATTCCTTCAGCGGGTCCTTCGGCATGCGCTGGATCTCGAGGCTTAGTATTCCGAGCTGCTCCATCACCTCGGGCACGCAATGCGGAACCATTCCAAGATCCTCGCCACAGATGAGCATGTTGGTAGATTCTTTCAATTGAGGCAGCTTCTGCATCGCCTCCTTCTTCCAGAAATCATCCTGCCGGCGGTAGAAATAATTCACATAAAGTGCCTTTAGTTTCTCCTGTACATGCGGGATGAGGTATTTGAATGACAAGGTGGATTCCATCGAGATGCGAAAATGAAATTCCTGTCCCTGCGAATCCTCCTGTTTAAAAAAGATGACATTCGATACCAGGTCAAACAAGCCAAGTTTCAGGCGTGTATGTTCGATGGTATCGCCCAGGGCCGAGAAATGCGCCTCTACTTTCCGCTGGGTATCGAAGGCAGGAAGCAGGTCGAAGCCGGAGAAATTATTTGGCACCACGAATTCTTCCCTGACCTTACCTGCCTGGTCGCCGAATATTTCCTGAAGCACTTCTTCATTGATGAAAGGACGACAATAGCGTTGTTCATCGAACCAGATTCCATTCTCTCCAAACTCCACATAGTGTACCGGTATGCACGCTACGAAATGTCCCATTACTCCCTGCACGGCATGCGAGGGTATACTCCAGATGCGGAAGAAGCCAAGGATATGATCGATGCGGAAGGCGTCGAAGTAATTACTCATCTGCGCGAAGCGCTGCTTCCACCAGGCAAACCCATCCTCCTGCATCCGCTTCCAGTTATAGGTTGGGAATTCCCAGTTCTGTCCAATGGGCGTGAAGAGATCCGGTGGCGCACCAGCCTGCGCTTCCATATTGTAAAGGCCGGGTTCCACCCATGCATCGCAGCCATAACGATAGATGCCGATCGGGATATCACCCTTGAGGACGATGCCGCGCTTGTGCGCATAGTCGGCCGCCTCCTTCAATTGCAGATGAAGATGGTATTGAACGAAACAATAGAAATGTACTTCTTTTCGCGCATTCGATTTCGTGGTGAATAATTTTGAAACCTCTTCGGCAGAATAGACGCCATTTGTTTTCCATTCATTGAAATGCGTAGTGTCATATTTCTCGCGGAAATAACAAAAACCGGCATAAGGCATGAGCCAATGCTTATTGCTCTCGAAGAATGCCTGGTAGTCCCCGGAGTCGAAGCATTCCTTTCCCATAATATCATACAACTCCTTCAGCATCGCAAGCTTGAAGCGAAGCACCTCTTCATAGTCTACCTCCGCGAGTTCATTGAGCTGTTTCTGTTTCTTCTTTAATGCAACCGTCTTCCCGGCATACTTCTTCCCGGCCACTTTCGCAAGATTGATATAGAGCGGATGCATCGCGAAGGCCGAGATGGCCGCATAAGGATACGAATCCTGCCAGGTATGTGTTGCTATCGTATCGTTGACGGGAAGTAGTTGTATCAGTTTCAAGCCTGTTTCACGCGCCCAGTCCACCAGTAATTTTATATCCGAAAATTCCCCTACTCCGAAACTATTCCGGCTTCGCAGACTGAATACGGGTATTGCCACTCCAGCACCTTTCCAGGTATTATTGGGTAAATGGATAAATCCATCGTGAAGGATGGTCACTTGATGCGGTGGAGAATCTGCATGCAACAGACGGTTATCGCCATCCTCGTAGGTGATGAGATTATTCTCCCGCGTATTGAACACACCGTATTTATAGGCAATGGGAAAATGAGAACCTGTCAGATCCAGGTTCACGCTCCACCAATCGCCATCCAGCGTTAGAAGCACGGGCTCTTCTTCCGACCATTTGCCCAGCGCCACTACATTGCCCAGGAGGCAGACAGTTTCGTGTTTCTTCAATAAGGGAGCTTTGATCCTGAAGATATGCGTGTGTGGCTTAGTTGTGTTTCCCTTCGCCTTTGAGTGACCCGATTTAAGCAAGACATTCTGGAAGGGAGCAGTGAAGAAAGCATTCTCATATTCGCCGGCGTGATTCCAGGTATCCTGCACCTGGATCGTCATGATGTCCTTACGGGAGAGTTGTATCACCCGGTCGTTCGACCATTCCCGGATCAGTTCGCCTTCGATATTCTTGAGAAGGTATTTGTAGTGGATCCCATTCTTAGGCCAGTTCTTGCGACTGGTGACGACCGAGGCTTGCCAGAATTCATCGTTCAGGTATTCCATGGCTACGGCATTGGCAGGGTCATCCGTTCCCAACTCTTCCATATCACCTGTCACCCACAGACTTTGCCCTGGCACCGTATGAAATCTGAGATAAAACTGAAGGTCCATCGCTATCGTTAGTTGTCGTTACACCAATTCTATTTGTGTCACAAAGACACGATGTAAACGAAAGTAAAATAAAAGATGCAAGGTTCGCATTTTTATTTGAAAGAACGCCGGATTTTCTGTTTAATGGTATGAAAATCACGCGCAAAGCGTGAAATGAGGAGTATCTCACTATGCGGGTTACAAAGGGATGGTGAGATTGTGAGTCGTGAGTCGTCAATCGTGAATCGTGAATTGCGGCAGTCTTAAACTTGCTCAAGTCAGTCAGGGTCTTCTATCTGTCGTCGAGACCTTTACGATAAAACTCCTTTTTGATATTCAGGTGCCGGCGCCTATTTTTGCAACTTATTATTAACCCAGGAAATTAAAATAATAGCTAGCTATGGAACAAACAAAGAAGTATAAGGCGGTCTGGTGGTTGGTATTCTTTGCTGCGTCGGCGGCACTGGTCATTGCAATCGTTACGCATTGGCCCTGGTTGACGCTTATCCTGCCGTTTCAGACGACTGCTTTTGTGAAGGCGATGGATATAATGTAGGAATTGATTTCTCCCGATAAAGACCCGTTTTGCTTATGTGAAACGGGTTTTGTTCATATAAATATATATTCCCAGCCGCACGGGCCGGGAATATATCAGGATTGCCACCTTCTGATCAGGCTGCTGGCAGATCTCGAATTTCTGCGGATCTTGTACATGTTGGCTACACCGAACGATCTCCTTGGTGTTTCATGCAATTCGATACCAGTGGCGATGATTTCTTTTACTTCAGCGATTAGCTTGTTCCATATCGCGGGATCCATCTGAATCTTTGATGGCATTACATACATTTCCATATAAACTTTTTTGTTTTTAAAAATTATTAATGATTGAGCAGGTGAGGGAAGAACACCGGAACCGCTAGCAGGAAGGTTTATTTCTCGTCACTTTCTTTTTTCGCTCGTTGACAGAACAAAGATAACACCGCGTAAGTGTTAAAGCCAACGACAAGTGTGCGAACTGTATGTATCAACCAGTGAACGGCGGTTTTTGGCCGGTAAATTGAAATTCGATCCCGGAAGTTCGCCGGTCAATGCAAAAAAAAAGACGGCCAATGGCCGTCAAAAAAGTTACAGTATCTACTTTAGTTTATTTATTCCAAAGGCTTCTGGCAGTCTTTGCAGTTCTGCGCATTTTCCACATATCTACGATTCCGAAAGTTGAGCTGTTTGGGCTGGGTTGGGATTCGATAGTGTCTGTGGCAACTGTTTCTTTTACTTCAATCAGCAGGTTCTTCAACACGGCTGCATCCATCCGTACAATAGATGGCATAACATCACTGTTCATGATTATATCTCTGTTTAATGATTACAAAATATAGTTTGAGCTATCAGGAGAAAAACACCAAAGAATCGTTAGAAGAGTGCAAGTGTGGATTAGTCGTCCTTGTAAGTAGTGAACTTATAGTGAGCTCAAATTGATGCTGCAAAGATAGCAATAAATCAGGTCACATACAAGTGTCTCATAGGGAATTAGGCCATTCCAGGTTATACTTTTCTCAAGGCTTTTTCAATTTAACCAATGATTTTCCGGTTATAATTTTTGAATGTTGAATTATTTTCAAACTGGCAGGCCATTTGCCACATGATTTCAAATTATTTATATGACAACTCAGGAAATTGCCACCCGTCTCGTTGAATTTTGTAAAGAAGAGCAGTACGGAAAAGCCCACCGTGAACTATATGCTCCCAATGCCATCAGCATTGAACCCTTCGCTATGGGAGGATATGAAAAGGAGACCAAGGGTCTCGATGCGATCATTGCGAAAGGCAAGAAATTCGAATCGGAGGTCGAACAGTCGTTTGGTATCACTCTCTCCAACCCTCTCGTCACGAAAAACTCGATCGCGTTCATTTTTACGATGGATGTCAAAATGAAGGGCCGGGAGCGGGAAACCATGACCGAACTCTGCGTGTACGAGGTGAAGGACGATAAGATCGTTTCGGAGCAGTTTTTTATGTAGAAAACAAGGCCTTTCCCGGCCTGGCGGCTCCCCGGAGAGCCGCCAGGGAAACGGCTTATCGGGCAAAAACTACCGAAAATCGAAGGATTTTGCTCAAAGAGCGAAAATCCCTTAGAGGCGCGTGTTTATGATAGATATTTACAATCAGAAGTTTGATATCCAAGTAGAAAAAACCAAAACGAAATCCAACCATCCAAAGAAAAGCAAAAAGGTTAGCCGAAATCCAGTACCGAAAAAAAACCAATCCGAACCATCCCTTTGAAAAGCTACCATCAAATCCAAGAATGAAAAATCAGTCAAAATCTTAATCCCTAAGAAACAACTTCCTTGTAACCGTCCAAACAAAAGATTTTGAAGGCTGCTCCCTCACCAGAGCAGCTTTTTTATTGTGGGTATCCCAACGCGGGAATCACAATCATCGCCAGGCATTTTTATTTCTCACCCGCGGCGCAGATGGTTTATTACAATGATTCAGGGCTCATCGAGTTCGAAGGTTGTATTGTGGGAGATCATTACCCACGATTTATTCCTTAGTGCATACACCCGGATATACCGGAGATGGTAGGTCACGGTCTTATGATCGCTTGCGTTTATCCGGCGGTTGTCCATCTTTCCTTTCACGATGGCTATTCCCGGATGCATCTCCACTTTTACCGAATCATGCTGGCGCAGGAGATAGGTCCCATTTGCCACCGTCTTTAACCATCCTGTTTTGCCTTCTACCAGGCCGGTCCCGTGACTGAATACAAAGTCGGCCGCATAAAGCGTATCCAAAGCCGCCATGTTCTTCTGGATCACATAGGTATCGATCTGCTGGTTGAGTGTCACCAGGCGACTGGAATCGTTGGTAGCCTGGCTGAAGGCCATGCCTGACAGCAAGAAGAGAAAGACAAGTATGGGAGTTGCTTTTTTCATGAGAAACTGTCGGGACGGGGATTTGGGGGGATTAAAGGATTATGAGGATTAGAAATGTCTACATGAACTTTCTTCTAAATCCTCATAATCCTTTAATCCCCCCAAATCCCCGTCTGCATTTATTACTTCACTTCTTCATAAGGAACATCGGTCACGTTGTCTGCGCCCACGTTGGAGTCGGCGGTTTGCTGACCACCACCACCACCATTCGCTCCGGGTTGCTGCGCTCCTTCATTCGCCTGCGTCTTATAGATGTCCTCGCTGGCGGCTGTCCAGGCAGCATTCAATTCGGTTGTAGCGGTATCGATTGCAGCCATGTCCTGTGCCTTATGCGCTTCCTTCAACTTCTCAACCGAGGCTTCGATCGCGGATTTCTTATCACCGGGGATTTTATCGCCGTATTCCTTGATCTGCTTCTCGGTTTGAAATACAAGACTATCTGCTGCATTGAGCTTATCGATCTTCTCTCTTTCAATTTTATCTGTCGCCTCATTGGCACGCGCGTCTGCTTTCATCTTCTCTACTTCGTCCTTGCTCAGACCACTGCCAGCCTCGATATGTATCTTCTGTTCCTTTCCTGTGCCCTTATCCTTTGCAGTGACATGCAGGATACCATTGGCGTCGATATCGAATGTAACCTCGATCTGCGGTAGACCGCGTGGCGCCGGTGGAATTCCGTCCAGATTGAAGATGCCGAGACTCTTATTATCCTTCGACAAAGAGCGCTCGCCCTGCAGAACATGTATCTGCACACCGGGCTGATTATCGCTGGCGGTAGAGAAAGTTTCCGACTTCTTGGTTGGGATAGTCGTATTGCTTTCGATGAGCCTTGTCATTACGCCGCCCATTGTCTCGATACCGAGCGAAAGCGGTGTAACATCCAGGAGCAATACATCCTTCACTTCTCCTGTGAGCACCGCCCCTTGAATAGCTGCACCGATGGCAACCACTTCATCCGGGTTCACACTACGATTCGGTTTCCTGGCGAAGAATTTCTCTACCAGTTCCTGTACTTTCGGGATACGGGTAGATCCACCAACCAGGATCACTTCGTTGATATCTGAAACCGGGATACCGGCGTCTTTCAATGCGGCTTCACATGGCTTCAGGCAACGGCTGAAAAGATTATCTGCCAGCTGCTCGAATCTTGCCCTTGTGAGTTTCTTTACCAGGTGCTTGGGTACGCCATCAACGGCCGTGATATAAGGGAGATTGATCTCCGTTTCTACGGAAGAAGACAATTCGATCTTCGCCTTTTCCGAAGCTTCCTTCAGGCGTTGCAGGGCCATAGGATCTTTCCGGAGATCGATATTTTCTTCCTTCTTGAATTCATCGGCGAGCCAGTCCATGATCACTTTGTCGAAGTCATCACCTCCCAGGTGCGTATCACCATTGGTGGCCTTCACTTCAAACACGCCATCTCCCAATTCAAGAATGGAAATATCGAATGTACCGCCACCGAGGTCGAATACAGCGATCTTTTGCTCATGTTTTCCTTTATCAAGGCCATAGGCCAGGGCGGCTGCCGTAGGCTCGTTCACGATACGGCGAACGTTCAGACCGGCGATCTCACCGGCTTCCTTTGTGGCCTGCCGCTGGGAGTCGTTGAAATAGGCCGGAACGGTTACCACCGCTTCACTCACTTCCTGTCCCAAATAATCTTCCGCGATCTTCTTCATCTTCTGAAGGATCATGGCAGATATCTCCTGTGGAGTGTACAATCTGCCATCTATGTCAATTCGTACGGTATTATTGTCACCTTTTACCACCTTGTAGCTCCAGTGGCTGATCTCTTCCTGAACCTCGTCTGACCGGCGGCCCATGAAGCGCTTCACCGATGCGATCGTGTTCTGAGGATTCGTGATGGCCTGGCGCTTGGCGGGATCCCCTACCTTACGCTCACCATTCTTTAAGAAAGCCACTACGGAAGGCGTTGTACGGCGCCCTTCTTCGTTGGGGATGACCACCGGCTCATTGCCTTCCATAACTGCCACGCAGCTATTCGTGGTTCCTAAGTCGATTCCTATGATTTTGCTCATAATTAAATTTTTCCTTTTTGATTGCCCAAATCGGGTTAACGGCAATTGATATTCAATGATTATGCCGCGCCGGGAGAATGTGAAAAATTGGCAGGAATCCGGTGCCTGGAGGACGCCTTGTCCCCTCCCCTGCGGATAATCTGCCATCTCAGCCCTGCCACGCCCTGAAACAACTTCAGGCAGTCTGCAAAAGATCAGCAAGGATGAAGAAGCGGATACTGGGGAGAGTTGCTATATTTATTTGGAAAATGAATGTATGGCTAACCCGCTGGCGAAAAAATTGAAGATAAAAGAAGGCGACTCGCTCCTACCCATCAACGCCCCCACGGATTTCAGGTCAGCCCTGGGCGATCTGCCGAACCA
>DATHKS010000178.1:0-6256 GCA_035488975.1 Chitinophagaceae bacterium
GCGAAGAGGATCACCTGCTGCAGTTCGGCCCATTCCTTATCATTGAGGGTCTCGCTGCTGGGGGTGATCACTTCAGGCAACTTGACAAGCGTACTTAATATATGGGATGGGTCAAGATTGAGCGAGGCGGACAGTTCGGCCAACGCCTTGTAATACGCCTTTGCAAGGTCCGTGTTGATGGTCACTGGTTTTGCGCTGCCGGTCTCCTTCAGGCTGATCATACAATCCACGCTGCCGCGGTTGAGTTTCTCTGACAGGAGGCGGCGTATGTCGAATTCGAATGGCTTGAGGATCGCTGGGAGCTTTAGCTGGAGCTCGAATTGTTTACCGTTGAGTGATTTGATATCGACGAGGAATGTTTTGTCTCCGACATTTTTTTCGGCTCTTCCAAAACCGGTCATGGATTTCAGCATGAATGGATCTTTTATTTGTATAAAGGTATTTGAATTCCTGGTTTGACGCCTACCTAATTATGATGCTGGCAATGGGATAGTCTTTTGAAAAAGTAAATGCGGGAAATAAAAAACGAAGGTGGGGATGAAGTGAAGCGACGACTTATTGAAACTAAAAATCCCTCCGAGTATTCGAAGGGATCATTATAATGGATGGGTTAGTAAGTACAGGGAAATAAATTCCCATCACAATATTAGATATAATTTTTACTAACTGGAAAATTTTTCCTATAAATTTTATTCACATTTTAAAATCACCTGTGGATAATGGCGACCGGTTTTTACCGGTTTCGAGGCAGCTATACATCCAAACGATGCATGCTATCATTGTTTGTTTTATAAATTTATAAAAATGTATTCCTTTGAAAAGCTGATGGAGCAAGCATTTGCGACGAATGAAATTTAATGATGTGAAAGAAAAATAGAATACTACACACATTGCTTCGATACTTTTTCAAGGAAAGTATTGAAGCAAAACATGGGAAAACGGGCTTGAAATTTTTTTTCAGAAAGGATGTTCCCGGCTCTCCCGAAATGTAAAAAAACGGCCCGGAGCGGCATTGCCGGGGCATTGCGATTACCTTTGCAAAAATATTCTTTCTATGCGTTTCGATACACCAGTACCACTCAAAGAGATCGCCGGCCTGATAAATGCAGAGCTGATCGGCAATACATCTGCTGCCGCAATGGGGATAAACGAGATACATAAAGTGGAGGCGGGCGATCTTGTGTTCGTCGATCATCCAAAGTATTATGATGCGTGTGTCAACTCCGCTGCGAGCTTTATTATCATTAATAAAAAAGTAGACTTTCCCGAGGGGAAAGCGCTTCTGATAACGGCGGATCCATTCGAAGCTTACCAGGAGATCGTCCGGAAATTCCGGCCGTTTGAACCATCAATGAAGAGCTTCAGCGGCACTGCGGTGGCAGGAGAAGGGACGGTCATAATGCCTAATGCATATGTGGGTAACAACGTAAGCATCGGTCAGAATTGTATCATTCATCCGAACGTCGTCATACTCGATCATTGCGTGATCGGAAACGATGTGATCATTCAGGCGGGTACCGTTATCGGAAGCGATGCATTTTACTATAATAAGAAAACGGACCGCGATGTACATTATAAGAAGATGCTGAGTTGTGGGCGCGTGGTGATCGGCGACGGCGTTGAGATCGGTGCGGGCTGTACTATCGACCGGGGTGTGAGTGGTGATACGGTGATCGGTGCGGGTACGAAGATCGACAACCTCGTACATATAGGACATGATACTGTTATAGGAAGGAATTGCCTTTTTGCCGCCCAGGTAGGAATTGCAGGTGCAACAACCATTGAGGACGATGTGATACTCTGGGGACAGGTAGGGGTGAGTAAGACGCTTACTATCGGAAAAGGAACGGTGGTGAATGCGCAGAGCGGCGTTCATAAGACTATCGAGGGAGGGAAGAGTTATTTCGGCTCTCCGGTAGAGGAGTCGAAGGAGAAAATGAAAGAATTCGTTTGGATAAAGAGGATACCACTGCTGTGGGAAATGGTCAACCGAAGGACGTGAAACGTGAGTCATCAACGTGAATCGTGAGTCGTCAATCGTGAATACACTCCGCTATAAGAATATTCGAATCGACTAGGACAGGACCTTAATCGATTCGAATATTCTCATCATTGAGTGTTGTATTCACGATTGACGACTCACTCCCTAAGGATTGTAGTCATAAGGAAGCTGATCCCCTAAATTCTTCCAGCTCCAATAGCCCTGGTTCACCCAATCCTTCTGATCATAGTAATAGCCATTCTCCTTGATCGCTATCCCATCCTTGAGATCGATATAAGATAACTGCAGGGGCACATTGAGCGGAAGCTTGTATTGCTTCAGGTATTGCGGCTCCGGCTTATGTTTATATGCCACACTGATCTTCCTCGGATACCAGATCTCTATTTGCAACGTACTGTCGAGACTGCCATAATAGGTAGTATCATAAGGGTCCGCCACCTTATTGAATTTCTTATCATTCGTTTCATCGAGGAGATTGATCGTCCAGCCATCCTCGATAAGGGTGCTGTCGTAGTAGCTCCGCATGAATTGAAGTTTAGATCCGTCATAGGCCTTCTTCCTGTTTGCCGCCCAGGTATTCTTGAGACTATCGCTCCCCTCCATCTCAGTATAAAGGCAGAATCCACGATAGGAGTTGATGTCGGTATTATAATAGTAGATGAACGAATCCAGTTCATAACGGAGGTTGTATCCCAGCGCCGCATTTTCGATCTGGAGCGGCTCCGTAGCCAGCACACGCAGCTTATTACTCCTCTTCAGGAAATAGAACTTCAGCACTTCTGGGTTGAGCAGCCTCGTCTTCGCCGAGTTAGGTGTAGTACCGATAAAATGATCAATGAAGAAACCGCCATATTTTTCCCACCCATCCTTTACTTCGTTGCTTGTCTTAACGATCACTTCGCCGAGACTCTTCTCCTCCTTTATCATTTGAATATCCGGCATAGTGCCGTCGGTATGATTGATACGGATCTGTTTCGTCTCATATCCTGTGAAACTGATCACAAGTTCGTACCCGCCCGACTTCAATGAAAGGGAGAACAACCCCTCCCTATTGGTAACGGTGCCAAGTGTAGTGTTCTGGCAATAGACCGAAGCCCCGGGTAAAGGTTCCTTCGTAGCCGAATCGACTATCTTTCCCCCAACGGTAAACTGTGCATCCACCAGGAAAGGGAAGAGCACCAGCATGGGTACAATCAAATAGCGGAGTCTTTGCATAGTAACAGAATTAATGTTTAAAGATACAGCCTGCCCGCCGTGGATCGCATAGTAGTTCTGCTAGAGGATCTACCTCCCCACAGGCGGAATACGGTTAATAAACTCTTAAAACGCAGGAAGCGGTATAATTAGTGCGAGATGCCATTCTTCACCTGCTCCGAATATTTTTCGCAGGCGAGGCGTATGGTCTGCTCCAGGGGCGTGAATGAAAACCCTGGAAGGGCAGATAAGATATTCTTATTCTCAAAATATGTCTTGCTATAAGCCACGCGGGCAGTTTCCTTCGTAAGCAGCGGCGGCTTTCGCGTGAAGAATGAACGCAACCGCTCCAATCTCCAGGCGACGCCGATAAGGAACGGTGTAGTTTCCTTCACGGGTCTCTTTTTCCCAAAGCCATCGGCAATCGTCTCCAGCAATTTCTTAAACGTCCAGTTATCGCCGTTCACGATGAACCGTTGTTCAGTCATCCCGCTCTCCATCATCAACACCGCCGCTCTCGCTGCATCGCTCACGTCCACGAAGCCATTGATTCCCGGCGTATACCATTTTATCTCTTTGTACGCATTCTTAAAGATGGCCGAGCTGCTGCTATGCCAATCTCCATAACCCAGTATCGTAGATGGGTTGAGTATGATGGCATTCAACCCTTCGCCGATGCCTCGCCAAACTTCCAATTCGCCCTTATACTTGGTCTTCGCGTAATGAGAGTTCACCTTGCTCTCTTCCCATTTCTTATCCTCATTCACCGATCCTCCAAAGGTGGTTCGCCCCAGTGACGCAACGGAGCTGATGTGAACGAGGCGGGCGATGTTCTTCTCCAGAGCCATGTTCACCACGTTAGCGGTACCCTCTATGTTTACCTGGTACATGGATTTCCTGTCCTTCCGTGCAAACGACACCACCGCCGCGGAATGAATGACCGCATCCATCCCTTCCATCGCCTCCTCGAGCGAGACAACATCCAGCACATCGCCATCTACCCACTCCACCTTGTTGAGGGTCTCTGCGGGAATGAATGAAGGCAGCTTATGCGTGCGACGTATCGCCCTCACTACATATTGCTGCTCCACGAGCTCTTTGATGATATAGGCTCCTAAGAAACCAGTGCCTCCCGTAACAAGAATGTTCTTTGACAAATTGATTGATTGATGAGCGGCGAAGATAGAGAATAGTGAACGTGAATCGTGAAACGCCAATCCAAAAGCGTGAATCGTCAATCGTGAATCGTCAATAGCGACAGTCTTAAAATTGCTCAAATCAGTCGATGTCTCCCAATGCCGTCGGGACCTTTAGGAAAAATACAAAGGTCGGAGACTATTCACGATTCACGATTCACGATTGACGATTCACGTTCGACGATTCACGATTCACGAGTATAATCGTAATATCCCCGGCCACTCTTCCGGCCGAATTCGCCCTTCTTTACTTTATCTTCCTGGATAGGTGAGGGCTTGAGGCGCAGGGGGCGATCGAGTTGCTCATACACCGAACAGCTAACGGCATAGTTAATATCGTTGCCAATGAGGTCCATCAGCCGGAAGGGTCCCATCCTGAAGCCGGTACTCTCAAGAAGATTGTCAAGTTGCGCAAATGTCGCAACCCCTTCCTCCACCAGGCGCAGGGACTCGATATAGTAAGGCCGCGCTACCCGGTTCACGATAAATCCAGGAGCATCCCTGCAAAGGACTGGCGACTTGCCAAGATCCCGTGCAAGCCCGGAAATGATATCTGTCGTATGCGCATTGGTATAAGAAGTACTCACGATCTCGACCAGCTTCATCACAGGAGCGGGATTGAAGAAGTGCATGCCAATAACGCGTTCGGGATTCTTTACTCCCGCAGCGATGCTCTCCACGGAAAGCGAAGAAGTATTGGTTGCAAAAATGCACTCGCTGTGGTTCATCTCCGCCAGTTGATTAAACAAGGCGATCTTAATAGCAGGATTTTCAACAATGGCTTCTATGAATACATCCGCCTGGCAGGCCTGCAGGTCACCGGTGAAATGAATGCGCCGGATGATCTTTTCTTTTTCGGCCTCCGTTATCTTCTTTTTTTCCACGATCACCTGCAGACTGCGGTCGATATCGATTTTTGCTTTCTCGAGCACCGCGGGATTGAGTTCATACAACAGGGTAGAATAGCCGGCCTGTGCAGCCACCTGCGCGATCCCGCTGCCCATGGTTCCCGCCCCGCAAACGCAGATACTGTTAATGTTCAATGGGAGATGTTTAGACAAAGATAGTATTGTGTTCCCGCGTATATCATTTCCATAGCCCGTAGATTTCGGTGACGTCCTGCATTAAACACAGGTCCCGAAAGGAATGTTAGCTATGGCGGTACGGTAAGAAATGTAACGCTTCAATTCATTGTTTTTTCGCTTATCTTAATGGAAATTTATTTTTATGACCGAAATACAAGCCACACCACCCCCGGCACCACCAGCATCAACAGCTCCGGGCGGCATCTTCGGAACAAAGATCCCGTCAACGGTCGTTTTTGGAATTGCCATTCTTCTTTTTCTTCTGCCATTCGTCGAGATTCGCTGCAACAGCGTGTCGATCCAGTCCGTTAGCGGCGCGCAACTCGCCACAGGCTTCAAAGTAGAGGCCGGCGGCTCAAATTCATTGTTGGGAGGGTTCGATAATTCCAACTTCGGGGAAAATCGCGCTGAAAACAAAGGCGATAGCAAGCCACCAAACACCTATGCAATGGTAGCACTGGCTGCGGGCGTCCTTGCTTTCCTCATCTCATTTGCCAACTCCAAAAAAATCTCGTTCGCCGGAATTGCCCTGGGCATCGTGGCGGCCATCGGCCTGATAGGTCTTTGGATAGATGTGCAGCAAAAGGTGAAAGGGGAGATTGTAAATGAGAAGGATGTCAGCATCAGCGTGGACTTCACCTCCTGGTTCTACATCTCGCTGATCGCATTCTTAATGGGGGCATACTTCAGTTATCGACGGTTGAAGTCGAATCCGACGTAATATTAGTTGACTGATGTCCTCTTTTGCTGGCGGGTGTAAGATCGGGTAGCTTATTATG
>DATHKS010000179.1:0-3851 GCA_035488975.1 Chitinophagaceae bacterium
CTGGAGAAGGGAGGATGTCAACTCGGAGGAATACCACGCGGCCCTCGAGAAATTGCGCCAGCAGATCAATCACCTGGATGATGAGCTGATGCAGATCTTAAGCCAGCGGATGAAGATCGCCGAAATGATCGGAAGGTATAAGAAGGATAATAATATCACCATCCTGCAAACGAACAGGTGGAACGAGATCATAGAGAAGGCATTTGCAAAGGGAGATAAGAATGGGCTTAGCAGGGAATTCATCACCCGCTATTTCGACGCAGTTCACATGGAAAGCATCAATCACCAGAAGAAAATAATGGATGCATAGGCGTTGTACAACGTCGTACTTAATTCGTTCAAATGCAAAAAAAGACCTACTGGTTTTCTGCCTCGGCTACGGATTTCTATTTTGCCGGGAATATCGGGCAGCTATCCAAGCTCACCGAACGGCAAACGACTGTGCTCATTACCGATGAGAATGTGTACAACGCTCATACCCCGAAATTCAAGGGATGGAATACCATCATCCTTAAGCCGGGCGAGGAATTCAAGGTGCAGGAGACTGTAGATGCCGTCATAGAACAATTGATCGGGGTGGAAGCAGACCGGAAGACGACTTTGGTAGGGATCGGCGGCGGTGTGATCACGGATATCACCGGCTATGTTGCTTCCGTTTATATGCGCGGCCTGCGGTTCGGTTTCGTTCCAACCTCCCTGCTGGCGCTTGTAGATGCGTCGATCGGTGGGAAGAACGGCATCGATGTAGGAGTGTATAAGAATATGGTCGGCACAATACGGCAACCTTCCTTTCTTCTCCACGATATGCTCTTCCTGGATACGCTTCCCCAGCAGGAATGGGAAAACGGATTTGCGGAGATCATCAAGCATGCCTGTATAAAAGATGCGGCCATGTTCCGCTACCTGGAAGAGAGTTCGTTTCGTAGTTTCCAGGGAAAGAGAAAGGCAATAGCCGAACTCGTCAGGCGCAATGCGGCGCTGAAGGCGAAGACAGTACAGGCCGATGAATTCGAGAAAGGAGAGAGGCGGCTTCTCAACTTCGGGCATACACTGGGTCATGCGCTGGAGAATCAATACGAATTATTACACGGCCAGGCTGTGGCCATTGGAATGACGTATGCCTCGCATATTTCGGAACGTCTGACCGGCTTCAGTAAAACAGAGAAAGTGACCTCGTTGCTCGAGCAATACGGGCTTCCGACCTATGCATCATTTGACAAGGAAAAAGTATTCGAGGTACTGAAGATGGATAAGAAGAGAGAGAAGCAGGACATGAACTATGTGCTGCTGGAAAAGATAGGCAAGGCAACGGTAAGATCTATTCCGCTATTGGAATTGGAAAATATCATCAGCGAATTCTAATCATAACGGTGAAGGGCATCTCAGCCCGCCGGAACATCAATTATGAAAGCAAGTGTAAGGCCATCCCGTTTAAAAGGCATTGTCCGGGCACCGGCATCGAAAAGCTCGATGCAGCGGGCCTGTGCTGCGGCATTGCTGCATAGAGGAAATTCATTGATCCTTAATCCCGGCCATAGCAATGATGATAAGGCCGCATTGAATATCATTCAGCATCTTGGTGCCTTGCTCGAAAAGGAAGACAATGCCTGGTCGGTAGCCAGCAACGGCGTCAGCCCCATTGCGGATGGAATAGATTGTGGGGAAAGCGGGCTCAGCATCCGCATGTTCACGCCACTGGCGGCGCTCAGCGAAAAACAGATCACTATCAATGGATCGGGTTCGCTCGTCACCCGTCCCATGGATTTCTTCGATGAAATATTGCCGAAGCTGGGCGTATCTGTAAGGAGCCGGAAGGGAAAACTGCCGCTCGTAGTGCAGGGTCCGCTTAAGCCGGCAACCATCGAAGTGGATGGATCACTGAGCTCTCAATTCCTGACCGGCCTGTTAATGGCGTACTCGGCCGTCGGCGCCAGCAGGGTTTCCATCTATGTAAAGAATCTAAAGAGCAAGCCCTATATCGATCTTACGCTCGATGTGATGAAGGAGTTCGGGATGAAGGTCCCGCTGAACAGGGACTATGAAGAATTTTATTTTCCGGAGGACGAAAAGGATCGACCATCCGCGCAGGCCCAGGTGGCTGGTCATGGTACGCCGTCCTAAACTGTAGAAGGAGATTGGAGCGGTGGCGCATTTCTTCTCGTTGCAGCCGCTATTGCGGGTCCCGTCATCATTCACGGTCTCGACCTCACTTCTTCCCAGGCGGATCGCGCCATCGTGGATGCGCTGATGGCGGCGAATGCAGGCATCGCTATCGAGGCCAAGGGAATAGTTGTTCATCCCGGTAACCTGTCTGGTTTCGAATTCGATGCCACAGACTGCCCGGATCTCTTTCCCCCTCTCGTTGCATTGGCAGCCTATTGTAGCGGCGAGACCAGAATAATGGGCGTAAGCAGGCTCGCGCACAAAGAGAGCGATCGCGCCATCACCCTGCAGGAGGAATTCGGGAAGATGGGCGTGAAGATCGTATTGGATGGGGACACGATGATCATCCAGGGAGGGAATACTGTGATAGGAACAACGGTGCATTCGCGACACGATCACCGCATCGCCATGGCCTGCGCAGTGGCCGCACTCGGTGCCGATGGCGTCATGCTCATCGAGGAGGCACAGGCGGTGCAAAAATCCTATCCCGATTTCTACGAAGATTTGAAAAGGATGGGTGCTACCGTATCTTTAGACAATAAGTTTACACTTCATGAATAGCTTCGGACGCATATTCCGCATACAAATATTCGGCGAATCGCATGGCGAATCCGTAGGGATCGTCATTGACGGTTGCCCCGCCGGCCTGACCCTGTCCGAAGACGATCTTCTACCCGACCTGGAAAGAAGAAAGGGCGGTAAGCAGAAAGGAACAACTCCCAGGCAGGAAGCCGATTTCCCTTTTTTCAAGAGTGGCTTATTCAATGGCAAGACCACCGGCGCACCAATTACGATCCTGTTCGAAAACAACAATACACGAAGCGCGGACTATGAGAAGCAGCGCAGTTTTCCGCGGCCCGGCCATGCCGATATGGTCGCACACCAGAAATTCGGCGGGCATGAGGACTATCGCGGCGGGGGACACTTCAGTGCACGACTGACCACCGGACTCGTGGCGGCAGGAGCCATTGCAAAGATGCTAATGCCCTATGCCACGATAGCGGCAGCCGTTACGGAGATAGGAGGAGAGGCCGACCTGGAGAAAGGCCTTCAGCGCGCCATCGACGCAAAAGATTCTGTCGGTGGCTTGGTGGAATGCAGGGTCAACGGATTACCTACGGGTCTCGGCGAACCATTCTTCGATTCCATGGAATCGAATCTCGCGCACATGATCTTCGCGATACCTGCCGTAAAAGGAGTGGAATTCGGAAGTGGGTTTGCGGCGGCGAAGATGTTCGGATCGCAACACAACGATGCCATCGAGAATATGGAAGGAACCACACGTACCAATCATGCAGGCGGCATCGTCGGCGGCATCACCAATGGAAACGAGCTCGTCATCCGCATTGCCATAAAGCCTACCGCCTCGACACCCAAAGAACAGAACAGCCTTAACTGGGATACGGGTAAAGTGGAGAATTTTTCCATCAAGGGCCGCCACGATCTTTGCGTTGCACTCCGCGCCCCGGTGATCCTTGAGGCGGCAACCGCCGTTGTCATTGCAGATATGCTCATGATGGAGCAGCATATTAAACGCGTTATACGGTAATCATCTTCAATAACCACACACAATGCCAATCATCTATCATGTTACTTCAGAAGCCGAATGGTCTCACGCAAAGCAAAAGGGATTTTATGAATCCCCTTCGTTGAAGGAAGAAGGTTTCATCCACTGCAGTGAAGAAAGG
>DATHKS010000180.1:0-2631 GCA_035488975.1 Chitinophagaceae bacterium
TTCTTTTTAATCCGGCCTCTGAAAACAGACGGACCTCGTTGCTACTGCAGTGTGTGATCATGAGATTCATGCTATCCATCTCCGGCCTGTTGAGCTGAGACTGTACCGACTCATGCGCCGACCGGGTATCATAGATGAATACTTCCAGGGGAACTCTTTCTTTGGCCAGTGAATCCAGGGCCAGTTGTACGCCTTCGTAGAACTCGAGGCCCGAATTGATGTATTTTGGAAATACATTTTTGGCATACCTGTATTCATTGGCCCCGTCGAAGGCCGAATCGAGATATAGCGGCGCGAAGACAGCGATCCGGTATTTTGAAATGATGCTACTGTTTGAAATACTGCTGCTGTCCTGTGCATGCACAGTTGCCATGAAAGAGAAAAGGACCCAGGAAAACAGGAAAATCTTCTTCATACCGTTTCGTTCTCAGATTTGGATATTGCGAGGGCGGTTCAACTTATTCCCACTCTATCGTTGCCGGTGGTTTGCTGCTGATATCATAAACAACCCGGTTAATTCCGCGGACATTATTGATAATATCGTTCGACACATTGGCCAGGAAATCCCAGGGAAGATGAGCCCAATCGGCCGTCATTCCATCCACACTCGTAACAGCCCGCAGAGCAACGGTGAATTCATATGTTCTTTCGTCACCCATCACTCCCACGCTTTTTACCGGTAACAAGATAGTTCCGGCCTGCCAAACCGTTGCATAGAGACCGCTATCTTTTAACGCCTTAATATACAGATGATCTGCTTCTTGCAACAACCGTACCTTTTCCTCAGTGATTTCCCCTAATATCCGGATAGCGAGGCCGGGTCCCGGGAAAGGATGCCGGTCGATCATTTCGCTGGGAATGCCGAGTTCACGACCCACCTTCCTCACCTCGTCCTTGAAGAGATAACGGAGCGGTTCCACCAGGGAGAGATGCATTTTTTCCGGCAAGCCTCCTACATTATGATGCGACTTGATCGTAACAGATGGACCGTGCACCGAAACACTTTCGATCACATCGGGGTAAATAGTACCCTGGCCCAGGAAATCGACCCCATCCACATGCTTCGCCTCTTCCTGGAAGATATCGATGAAGAGTTTGCCGATCGCCTTGCGCTTGGCCTCGGGTTCGGTCTTCCCTTCGAGACCATCATAAAATCTTTTCCTCGCATCGATGCCACGGACGTTCAGCCCGAGTTTTGCATAGGTACCGAGGACCGTTTCAAATTCGTTTTTCCGTAACACGCCGTTGTCGACGAATATGCCGGAAAGATTATTTCCAATGGCGCGGTGGATCAGCGTAGCGGCTACCGTCGAATCGACTCCGCCACTCAAAGCCATGATCACCTTCTTATCGCCGATCTGTTTTTTCAATGCCGCGACGGTGTCCGTTACAAAATGGGCAGGCGTCCAGTCACGTGCACAGCCACAAACGTTCACCAAAAAATTATTCAATACCTTCTTTCCTTCCGTGGAATGATAGACCTCGGGGTGAAACTGTACGCCGTATAGCGGATAATCGAGTTCAGCGGAATCGCTTCCTGTATTTTTATCCCTGTTGTCGATCGTCTTCCTGAATGCGGCGACGGGTATGCTGTCTGTTGTTGCGAGTAGTTCAAAGCCCGGCGGCATCTCCTTGATGGTGTCGCTATGGCTCATCCATACCTGGCTTTGCGGGGACACGTTATCGAATAACACATCGTCCTTGCTTCGGATAAGGAGCGCCCGGCCGAATTCCCGCTTGTTGCTCTTGGCTACCAGGCCACCGAATCGTTTGGCGGTAAGTTGTGCCCCGTAGCAAACTCCGAGTACGGGAACCTTCCGGATGAATGCCTGGACATCCACATCGGGGGCCTTTTCTTCATTTACCGAAAAGGGCGAGCCGGAGAGGATTATTCCTTTCAGGCCTGGTTCGAACGATACTGTCTTGGAGTAGGGGATGATCTCGCAGTACACATTTGCCTCCCGTACGGCCCTGGCGATCAATTGGGTATATTGGGAACCAAAATCGAGAATTAGAATCTTTTCCGTCATGGTGACGCGAAGGTAAAAAACTGTCGGTAGTTTTGGTGCTTCGTTTCAAATTCACCTTCAAAACTGCCCGGGTAGCGGTTTTAATGAATGGAACAGGGTTCTTTTTTTTCGTGTAACCTGGTGCGCCTTCCCGTCGTCAAAAAGAATGAAATTTAAAATTTAAGCCGAACTTCAACAGTATAACATTAAATCATATGAGAAAAGCCTCACTTATCGCCGCCGTTTTATCCCTTATTTTTCTATCGTCCTGCGACCATTTCGGCGGCAGGCGGGTTTCCGGCGACGGAAATGTAGTCAAGCAAAGCCGGTCTTTCAGCAATTTCAATGGCGTCGATGTCAGTGGTGGCATCGATGTGTTGGTCACCCAGGATTCCTCGTATTCCATACAGGTTGAGGTGGACAATAACCTGCAGGAATTCATCGAAGTCGAAAAGAATGGCGACATGCTTAGCATTCATCAACGCAACAATACAAGTCTTGACCCGAGCAAGGGCAAGGTGATCGTTTATGTCTCCGCGCCAGCATTCAGGGAACTGCATGCATCCGGCGCCTGCAATATCTCCAGCCAGAACGCACTTTCTTCCTCCAGTGAACTGGGGAT
>DATHKS010000181.1:0-2850 GCA_035488975.1 Chitinophagaceae bacterium
CAGACAAAAGGAGGCAGTAAGCAATATTGCTACAAGGATCAATGTTCGTCTATTATTCATGCGTTAGAGTTGCTTTAAATAATGATTTAAGATGCAGGCTTAATTTCTTCCGGATATGCCTGTCGAATTGTTCTTCAGACAAGGATTGAAGACCATTCAGCTCGCGATAGTAGTGTTTCGTGCTAAGAATGTGGTTCACCGTTCCTACGAGCGTCGACATCATGAGCGATATGTCTACATTCCGCCTGAACTCCTTTCTCTTCTGCCCTTCCTTCACGAGCTGACGGATGATCTCGAGATTATTCCGCTTGAGTGCGAGGATAAGGTCGGAGACAGGTCCCTTCAGGGTTGCGATCTGCTCTCTTGTCATAATGCGATGAAAACAATAATGCTTCTGGAAGCGCTCGATATAGTAGTCGATCAACTGGTTGAATTTCTCCAGGGAACTGAGCTCCTTCTTGTGAAGCATGCCTTCCAGTTGTGCAAGGCTATTCTCCCCGCGGTAGGTGAACAATGCCTCCATCAATTTATCCTTGGAGCCAAAATAATACGAGATCATCGCAAGATTGACGTCGGCGCTTTCGGCAATATCCCTGACGGATGTGCCCTCGAAACCCTTCTCCGAGAAAAGCTCTTCAGCCGCCTCCATTATCTGAACCTGCTTCTCGCTGTATTCTTTCATGACACTTTTTTATTCGGGCCGCAAAGTTAAACAAACGTTTAATTAAAACCCAAAACTATTTCTTCTATTCATGAAAAAATAATACTGAACATGATCGGCGCCGTAGAAAATGAATGAGAAAGAGTAGTTTATAAGACCTAACAGGCGTTAGTCCCACGGCGAAATAGCGTCGGAAAATCTGTGTTAGGAAGTCCTGGCAACAGAAGTGGTCGCCAGGTTATCGAGTTGTCAAATAGTATTTATAGCAGTTGCTCCGCCTTCTGCAGAGACAGTAGTCTCAACTTATCTCCCACCACCCAAACGATATCGCCCGCACGGATCACATAGGAAGAATCCGGGTTCACTACCCGTCCATTCTCATTCTCCACTCCCACCACGATCCCATGTATCTTCTCCCGGATCTCTCCTTCCCTGATATTCTTATTGGCAAAACCTGATCGCTCACTCACTATGAAATGTTCAAGTACCACCTCTACCGGCCTCTTCTCTATCGTCAATGACCGCGCGGCTTCCATATCCTCCTTGAATTTATCCAGCTGGTCATCGGTGCCGATCATAAATAGAATATCACCTGGAAACAGGCGCTGTCCCCGCTTCGGCGTATTGATGATATGACTTCCCCTCTCGATGATCGCAATGTTTATTCCATATTGTTCGCGCCAGGCCAACTCCCGCAATGTCTTACCAATGCCAGGCATATCCGCCGTTAGTTGAAACTCGGCAATATGCGCATCCCAGGGCGCCAGCATGTCCTTCCGCGCCTTGATATCTTCCCGTTCGTTGTAGTTAGCCAGGAAACGGGTCTTGATCCTCGTGTACAGGTACTGGATCTTCTTCGAAAAAATAAAAAGGAGCAGCAGCATTCCCATCGTTACAATGATGGCTACCCGTGGCGAAAAGAACTGATCTACGAGGAAGCCGATGAGACAGATCGCTATCGCGGAACGAAATAATTGCAGCAACAACATCCCCGTTCTGTACCTGTTCTGTTGAGTGAATTTCGTACTGAGATCCTTGCGGTGCTGCTTGATGGCCAGCGACCAGAGGAAGGGCGCCATCAAGGCAAGTGTCAACACCGCCCCGATGATGGTGGTATAAGTATTTATCCCGAGTTTCGTTTGTGTGAATGGCAAAAGATAATAGGAAGAAAGCAACACGATCGCAGTAGTGATCACCGACACCATCAGTGTCTGCACAATGCCGCTCCGCACGTACACCTGCCAATCGGTAGAGTTCGATATCGTCTGTGCCCTGCTGCTATAGCGGTTGATGGCGCCAACCCAGCGCGCAGGTAGTTTGCGGTTCAACCATAGATAAAATGGCTCCGAAGCGCGAATGAGATAAGGCGACGTGAATGTCGTGATCGCCGAAACCGCCACTGCTATAGGGTATAGGAATTCACTTGTTACCTTAAGTGTGAGGCCAAGCGTGGCGATGATGAAGGAGAATTCGCCTATCTGCGAAAGACTCATGCCTGCCTGCACCGCCGACTTCAGCGGCTGACCCGAGATCAATGCGCCCAAAGCCGTGCTGAACGACTGGCCCACGATCGTCACTACCGTGATCAACAGTATCGGCCCGGCATAGAGCAGCATCATCTGCGGATCGAATAACATTCCCACCGACACGAAGAAGACTGCACCGAAAAGATCGCGAACGGGTTTCACCAGGTGTTCGATCTTCTCGGCATAGACCGTCTCCGCGAGTATGGAGCCCATGATAAAGGCGCCCAATGCAGGAGAGAATCCAACGATGGTTGCCAGCCAGACCATGAGAATGCATAATGCGAGGGAGGTGATCAATAGCATTTCATCATTCATGAAGCGCTTGGCCTTCCGCAGGAATGTCGGGAGAAAGAATATTCCGCAGATGAACCAGAGCGCCAGGAAGAAAATGAGCTTCGCTACCGACATGAGCATTTCGGTGCCTGCAAATTTCGCGCTGACCGCCAATGTCGATAATAAGACCATCAGGAGTATTGCTACCAGGTCCTCCACTATAAGGATACCAAACACGAGACTGGCAAACTTATGACCCTTCACCCCCAATTCATCGAAGGCGCGGATAATGATAGTGGTGGAGGAGATGCAAAGCATTCCGCCGAGGAACATGCTATCGGTCCTCGACCAGCCCAATAGTTTTCCCACAACGAATCCCACTACAAGCAT
>DATHKS010000182.1:0-2627 GCA_035488975.1 Chitinophagaceae bacterium
CGTTCACGGTTTAATTCCTTCAGGTAGTTGATCAGCCGTGCATCATTGATATTGGTCTGGCTGCTGTAACTACCCGCCAATGTGAGCAGCGGCGTAGCAAGATCATTTATCAACGGATGAATAGAATGAGAAGATGTATCCGGTTTCGCATACGGTGAATTGGAAAGATGAATGACATAGAACTGCATCTTCTTCACGGTCTTGCTCAGCGGGTCGGTTGAATCTCCGGCAATACGGTTGAGCTCGAGAAGCATCTCGTGTACCACGCCCGCGCCTGAATTGTCGAAGTAGCCGCCATCCACGAAGTAGCTATTGCCCAACTTGCCACCCGGACTCATATAGGGAAATCTGGCGCCGAGCACCATGGCTGTACTTATGCGCATCTGCCGCGACGGCGGTACCATGTTGAGCACATCCAGTCGTTTACCGAAGATGCGGTTCGAACTATCGAGGTGCATAGAGCTGACGACGCCCGGGCTCCCGTCATCCACACGCGTGGTATTGATGCAGATGATGGGCAATTGGTTCGAATCGCTCGGAATGAACTCGCTGAAATTATCGCGCATCATCTTTCCCATATATCCATTCCTGTCGGCGGGATACTCCATTGCTTTTTCCAGTGCTGCCGCGCGATCGCCCCATCCATGGAGCCATCCAAACACCGGTTTGATAAGATCGGGACCCAGCAGCCGCGCCAGTGTGAAAGAAAGAAAATCATTATCGAGATATCTTACACACAGCGAATCGACCTTCACTTCGGGATGTGTTTGCTGGATCTTCAGTGCCGCGAGGAAGCTGGCATTGCCGACACTACCGCCCGATGCGCCGGACAGGCAAAAGAGATGATCGGAGAAATAGGAATGCGAGCCTGTGGCGGTAGCATACCGTGTCTTCTCATGAAGGCTTCCAAGAACGAGCGCCACCCAATAGCCGCTTCGCGATGCGCCACCGTCCGCGAGCGTGAAGAAGACGGGGTATTGTGCAGAGGAATCGATTGCGGCCTGATGCCACCTGATCCAACTCTCGAGGTATTTTCTGAATTGCGGCCGCCCTGCATAGGCCTGGCCGGGTTGCGAAGTATGTTTCAACCTGACGGGATGAGCCTCGGAAAAAAATCCTGCTATGACAACAACGGCCAGTATCAGGAAATTGATATTGATATTTCGCCGGTAGGAGATGAGAGAAACAAAGTTGATGATGCCCAGGAGAATCCCGAAGCCGAGCAATACCAATGGGAAACTCGAGAGCTCCCTGGCGAAGGGGAGATAATTTATACTAAGGAAATAAAAGAGCATCGCAAGAAAGGCCAGTATATGATAAATGATGAACACCGGCTTCTCGAATTTGACATCAAAATTTTCTCCCGCTGCCGAATACACCCAGTTCAGGTACCGGTCCCATAGGTACCGGCGGTCAAGCTGTCCTTTCTGGTAACGGGGGTGATTCAGGTAAAGCGGATGACGGACAATGACGAGGAACAGGAAGCCCAATTGAAACACGGGAAGTGTGTAAAGCAGGACATTCACGTCTTTATTATTCCATTGGATCACTACCAGCACGCACGAGAGAATGATCAGCCCGCGAACGAGGTTGCGGATGAGGGTTAGTCGTTTCCATCTCGGGATACTGATATTCTTCTTCAGCGACTCTTCCAGGAAATTGTGAAAGATGGCATAGATGACGAGGTCGGCAATGGCGATCGCCCAGCTCCAGCGGGTCAGCTTTCCCTCTACGTCGTCGATCACAAAGACCGCGAGTCCAAGTACCAGGAAAATACAGAAGCCTAACAGTCGCGGAAAATGGTACAGGACCCATGGAGCCTTTATGAAGAGATCGTTTCGATTGTAAGCAATGAACCTTGCTGTGAACCAGGTGGTGAACACCCAGAAGATGGTAGCAAGAACAAGATAGAGTCCCGTAAGCCAGCTACTCACTCCGTCAGTACTTTGATAAATGATATCCCTTCCCTGGGGAAGCTTCAGGAAAGTAAAAAGCCCCAATAAGAGGAAGATGATGCCGGGAAAGAAAATATAAAGTGCTTTCAGGAAGTAAGTGATGCGCGTGAATATGGAGCGCACGCGATACCTGGCAGTTGATGATTGCATACCGGAAATTAAATAGGTTAGGCTTAGATGGGAGGGTCGGGCGATGGCAGGAAGCAAGTTAGAAACACCCGGACATATCTGCAACGGTTTTACCCGTAATTTATTAAGTGGTTCTACCTTTTTAATGAAAGGCGGTTATGGCGGTCCCAAAGGCAGATCCCTGCTGGCCGGTGGACTAATTCAGAATGATCTCGCTCTGGTCGATTGCGTGCTGGTAGTCTCCGGGGCTGTCGAAGAAATCGATGAGGGCGCTTTGAATATCGGGACGTAGTCGGCTGACGAAGATGATCTGCGACAAGCAGACGCATTCCTTCTCATAGGCAGCCTGTTGTCTTGCGAGGCGTCGAAGTAAGGTGCCTGTCTTGATGGGTTGGTAAAGGAGCCAGTCGTTGTCCAAATTCAGGATCGTACTTTTATGTACTTCTTCAAAAATATGTTTTTTTAGCCATCCAACTCAATCGTATGCGGAATTTTTGTTAGTCTCTTCAGATCGGCCCCTGGCTTGGCTTAAGCTCTTTCGGC
>DATHKS010000183.1:0-5578 GCA_035488975.1 Chitinophagaceae bacterium
CTCATCCATTGGATCCCAGAATGATTTCGGATCGCCCGTATGAATGATCACGGGGATCTTCAACTCTCCGGCTTTCTTCCATATCGGGTCGAGACGCGGATCGTCGACGGTCACCCGCTTTCCTTTCGTATCCAAGACGGAGAAACCGAGGCTCTTGTAGATCTTCAGTCCGTTGGCGCCGTTCTTGACATCCTGCTCGAGTTGATTAGCGGCCTTCTCGGCCCAACCATTCTCGCCCACATTCCTGAAGTCGATATTCGCAAAGACGATGAACCGCTTCGGGTAGTGATCCTTGATATTGGCGACCGATCTTTTGATCCGGTCCCCGCTCTCGCCGCTCAGGTTTATCATCACCTTCATGTTCATGGCGTCCATGTCCTTCACCAGCGTGCCGAGATCCATATCCGGCATCGAGAACTGGTGATTGTGGACATCGATGAACGGGAACTTCGATCTCACGGGATGGTGCTCGGCAACCGCGAGCGTGGAGGGTGGATTGTATTTCTCGAAGTCCATTCGTTGATCCGATTGGCCGCAGGCATCCAGCGAGAGGATGAGCAGAATCAGTACCGGCAACTTTCCAGTCATAGTCATTTAGATTAGCTTTAAATATACTTTCGAAATTTCAAATCATTTTACAGAATGTGTCGGCCGGTAATCCCGATCCTTTCAGCAAATTCCATTACGCCGTTGGTGTTCAAATCCAAGACGCCACTTACGCCGTTGTTGGGTTCAAACCCAAGACCCCACGGATGAGTTCAGTACACCAACAACCCGAATTAAAGAATCCACTTTTTCGAAAAGGATCGCGGGTGTACGCCGTTTACGCCGTTGTTGGTGTTCAAACCCAAGACGCCACGGATGAGTTCAGTACACCAACAACCCGGACTAAAGAATTCTACTTTTTCGAAAAGGATCGCGAGCCTCCTGCGTTTGGTTGTTGGTGTGCTGTACTATTATTGAAAAGCTTTTCATTTGAACACCAACAACGGCGTAAGCACACCAACAACCCGAATTAAAGAATTTCACTTTCTCGAAAAGGATCGCGAGTGTCCTGCCTTTGGTTGTTGGTGTGCTGTACTATCATTGAAAAGCTCTTCGTTTGAACACCAACAACGGCGTAAATACACCAACAAAGGCGTAGTCTTTCGTTTGAACACCAACTAGCGCCGTAGAGAACACCAATGCCGGCGTAGTACCATTAAGACAGGTACAAAATAATTCCCGCCCCTGCAATATGCCTTGCCAGACCAGCTACAAACTCCCAATATTGAAGAGCCGTCCGGTCATCAAGATTCTCTAACTCGCACATTTCGTTCGCATCATTCACCGAAATGATACAGAGAAACGAAGTTGCACCATCGTATTTGTCCCATACAATTAATACATAACGATCTTACCGTCACGCGATTGAAAAATCAATCCGTTCAAAAGCCTTTTTTTCTTACGTAAATCTCTGATGGAAGCTTGTGAAAAATCACGAAGTAAATTATCTTTGCACCATCGATCCGATACCTGTTAGAAACAAAACCGTACCCAAAATGAAACTGTGTGAACCCAAGGCATTTCCTGCCTTAAAATATGCGACTGGCCGAGGCTCTGGCTCAATGATCGCCTTTCTCTTTTCCTTCATATTCTGCCTTTCTTCTTCCTGCTTCGGGCAGCAAGCCGTATCGGGGATTATCACCGACTACAATTCATACTGGAAGACATCGGTTTCAGTAATGAATCCCGTGAAGCCTGTAAATAGTCATAATCTTCTTGCCTTTACCTATAACAATACTCAATACTCTACCGGTGTTAACGATGCTGCACTGAGAAGTCATGGTGAGAGTTTCATTGCAGGCGATTTCTGGTCGCTGCCTGTCGACAATATTTCAGGTGCTATCGTCGCCAATACCAAGGTCGGGCTCGGAGAAATGTATGATGGTGTTCATAACGGCGCCAGCAACCCCGCTCCTTACAGGGATATAGAAACATATCTTACAGATGGCGTAAAAGGTTTGAATATCGGAACCTGTATTGCCAATCTCCCGGTCGGTTCTCTCACTTTTGCCGTGACCAATATCCGTCCCGAGAATATCGGCGATGGTATTCCCGACATTCTTGTTACCCAGGTAGCCGATCCAAGTAATTCATTCGACAGGTATTCATTTGTCAATGCGAACGGAACTATCGTTGGAGTATCAAAGGATGTCGAGTTCACTAATATACCACCGGTAGCAAACTGGACGGCCGACTTCTATGAGAGCGTCAGTAATCCGATGATCCTGACGGCGGGATTTACCAATACCGATCGACCAATGAGATTGTGGGCCGCGGATCTCAGTGACCTGGGAATTACCCTCGCAAACTATCAGTCAGTTAGTAAGTTCAAGATAAATCTTTCCGGTAACAGCGATGTCGCCTTCGTAGCCTATAACCAAAGAAGCTTCACCGTAGCATCTATACTTCCCCTCACGCTTGGTGATCTTACCGGCCAGGTGATCAATGGCGCCGCAAAACTTAACTGGAACACGCAATCGGAAGCCGACACGAAACACTTTGTGTTGGAGAAGAGCCGCGACAACCTTGTTTTCTCGGGCATCGATACTATCAGGGCCATGGGCAACAGCACGACCACTGTCTATTATTCCAGCCTGGACAAATCACTTCAAAACGGCACTACCTACTACCGCCTGAAAATGGTCGACAATGATGGTCATTTCACTTATAGCAAGACCATCCAGGTACAATACAATAAAGCCTCCGGCACGCTATCGCTCCTGCTCTATCCCAATCCTGCCAGCGATAAGATACAGGTGTCTTACCCGGCCAGCCAGGATGGCTCACTGATGATCTTCTCATCCGGTGGAACACTCTTGAAACGGGTGATGTTGAACAGCAACACCACGCAAACATCACTCGCCGTCAACACCCTTGCTAAAGGATTTTACCGCCTGGTGTGGCAAGGACGGGACGAAACACTGAGCCAGGCTCTCATCGTGCAATAGCCTTTCGTATAATTTTTCAATCAGGAGCGGCAACCATTCCATTATGGTTGCCGTTTTTTTATTCGTTGGAGGGGCCGCAAAAAAATATGCGGCGCTTGCTGCTGTTTTTCCAGAACTTTACATCATTATTTAATTTCCTGAAAAAGTATGAAAATGAAACTGAAAGCCTTTCACTATGCAGGTGCACTTGCTTTATGCATGACCGGCATGTCCTGCAATAACAATGAGACTAAACCTGCGGAAGAAAAACCTGTTGCCGAAGCCAAGGCACCCAGCATAAAGAGTGAAAGCGTTTCCTATGGGAACGCTAGTATCGCTCTCTCGGGATTCGTGGCATATGACGAGAATAGCGATACCAGGAGACCGGCCGTACTGGTTGTCCCGGAATGGTGGGGTATGACGGACTTCCCAAAGAAGATGGCGATCGAGGTGGCCAAACTGGGTTTTGTCGCCTTTACCGTGGATATGTATGGTAGTGGAAAGGTGGCCGACAATCCTGACACGGCGGGGAAATGGGCAATGCCGTTTTATACCAATCCACAGCTTGCCAAATCGAGATTCGATGCAGCCCTTGCGAAACTCAAGACATATGCCCAGGTGGATACGACGAAGATCGCCGCCATAGGTTATTGCTTCGGCGGAGGCATGGTCTTGAATATGGCGAGATTGGGAGAAGACCTGAAGGGTGTGGTGAGTTTTCACGGTAACCTGGTGGGTGTACCGGTTGACAAGAACAAGCTGAAGGCGCAGATGTTGATCTGCCAGGGCGGTGCGGACCAGTTCGTGAAGCCGGCTGAAGTAGAGAAATTCAAGAAGGATATGGACAATGCTGGCATCCAGTATACTTTCAAGACGTACGAAGGAGCCATGCATGCCTTCACCAATCCCGATGCAACGGCTCTCGGGAAGAAATTTTCACTCCCTATTGCCTATAACGCCGCGGCGGATTCGTCTTCCTGGGCGGAAATGAAGACTTTTTTTAATAAGGTACTCCGGTAGTAGTACATCATAGTGCAGCAACGCAGCGGTCGTCCTGTAAAGAAGGCCGTTGCGTTGCCGCGATATGGTATGAAGTTTTTACCGGAAATCCTTTGCTGGAAATAGTTTAATTTCAATACAAACTAAACTCCAGCTCATGGCCCTCATTATTATCGTTGTGATCATCTTCGTCATCGTTCTCTGGGTGATCAGTCTTTACAATGGATTAGTGAAATTGCGCAACCGCCGCCAGAATGCGTTCGCCGATATCGATGTCCAATTGCGTCAGCGGCATGATCTCGTTCCGCAGCTGGTAGAGACCGTAAAAGGATATGCCACACACGAGAGGGAATTGCTATTGAAGGTGACGGAGGCGCGGTCCGTAGCCATCAACGCGAAAACCATCGATGACAAGATCGGTGCGGAGCAACAACTCACATCCGCCTTGCAGGGGTTGAAGGTATCGGTAGAGGCCTATCCTGATCTGAAGGCGAACCAGAACTTCCTCCAACTACAGGAAGAACTCAGTGATATCGAAAATAAATTGGCTGCGGCAAGAAGATTCTTCAACGGCGCTACCACCGAATACAATAATTCCGTAGAATCCTTTCCCGGTACTCTCATCGCAAAGAACTTCGGTTTCAAGAGAGAGGTATTCTTCGATCTCGGTGAAGATAACCGCCGCCAGATGGAAGAACCACCCAAGGTGAGTTTTTAAGTTGAAGGCAGAACACCCTCAATCTTCAACTTAACTATCCACTGATGCAATACGTTGGTTTAACAAAGCAGATACAGCGAAACAATTTTAATTCCATTCTTCTACTCATCGCATTCCCGGCTTTGTTACTGGCAATGTTCTATGCCTTTTTCTTCTTTGCCGGGGATCGTGACGTAAATCAGAGCAATATTTATTTCCTGCAAGTCATGCCCTTTGTCCTGGCAGGTGTAGGCATCTGGTTCCTGATTGCCTGGGCGGGTCATTCTACTTTCATACGCCTTGCAACGGGTTCCAAGCAATTGGAAAGAACAGAGAACAAACGGGTGTATAATTTACTGGAGAATCTATGCATCTCCCAGGGAATGAAAATGCCGAAGCTTTATATCATCAATGATGATTCGCTAAATGCTTTTGCAAGTGGGATCAGTGAAGGGTCTTATTCCATTTCGCTTTCGACGGGCATCATCAACAAATTGACGGATGAGGAACTCGAGGGGGTAATGGCTCATGAGTTGACACATATAAAGAACCGGGATGTTCGCCTGCTTATCATCTCCATCATATTCGTAGGTATCTTCTCCTTCCTGGCTGAACTCGCCTTCCGCAGTCTCCGTTTCGGTGGCCGTAAGTCCGGCAAGGATAGCAAGGGTACCGGCGCCATCATCCTGATAGCAATTGCCATCACAGCAGTATGCTATCTCATTTCCATTCTGCTGCGTTTCGGGATCAGTCGTAAGAGGGAATACCTGGCCGATGCGGGCGCGGCGGAGATCACGAAGAAACCATACGCACTGGCTGCAGCATTGCGCAAGATCTCCGGCGATCCACTCATCGAGGCGGTCGAGAACCGCGACGTCGCGCAATTATTCATCGACAATCCGAAACCATC
>DATHKS010000184.1:0-5338 GCA_035488975.1 Chitinophagaceae bacterium
TTCTGTAAGGCCGACTTCGACCTTGACGCCGATGGTTCGCCCTGCGCCTACAACGAATCAAACACCGGCTTGCTTGACAACGTACTTGGAAAGAACCCAGATGGTAAATGGTTTGCCGTGGTAACCAGCGATACGGCCAAAATGAAACCAGTCAGGCAAGACTCCGGCGGGGTCTGCCCAGGTTACTATATCTCCATCACCCGTCTTGAACTGGCCCGGTTTGATGAAAAAGATTATCGACGCTATGTACACCCGGATTCCATCTGCTATTTCGTTCTCCCAGGCGGAAAGTCGGGCTATGAGAAAATGGGAATAAAGGTAGGCGATGTGGGAATCGTATTCAACTCAAGGACGCAGCTACATGAGTACGCCATCTTTGCCGACACGGGGCCGGTAAACGTACTGGGTGAAGGGTCAATGAAGCTTGCCAAAGCATTGCAGGTGCCTTGCCGGATAGATGCCAAGGGCCGCATTAAAGGTGGCATGGATCAAGCGGGCATTGTCTACATTATATTACCAAAATCGGGGCAGAAGTCCTACTCAGCATTATCTGACGAGCTCATCCGGCAATTGGTGACGCGCTCATTACTTTCTCTCAATATGAGTTTAGATGATTTGATAAAAATCGCAAAAGGCCTTTGACCACTGTGTATCGTGGTATGAGGGGCCCTTGTGTTCCTTGCGCCTTCTTTGTGTTCCCCGTGGTTATTGTATTCCTTCGTGCCCCTTCGTGTCCTTCGTGCCTTCGTGGTTCCTGTATTTCCACGCGCGTCTTAATATCAAATTGTCCTGTTAACTTATCATGAACATCCTATTAACAAACTCCTAAAAAAATAAGATCAAATTATTATCACTTCAATCACACGCTAAAGGAAACCCTTAAACATAGAGTTTTGCGCCATCAAAATAATTGTCTTATGGCTCGCAAAATGATGAATCGATTTTTTCTTTCCTTTATTGTCCTTGTTCTTTCCTCCGCTGTTTTTTCACAACAGCAACGACCCAGCGCCTCATACCAACTTGTTACGGGCAATAGTATCATCCAATCAAAGAATTACTACCTGCTTACCCTGTTGCAGGAGATACCGGCCGTCAAGAGCCTGGTCTCAGCCGACGGAGCACTCGCCGGCATCAGCAAGACGAAGCTGGACCTGCTCGCATCCGCAATGAAGAATTGCAAAACGGAATTTTTCTGCTATACCGACGTGATGAAGTTCTCGGCAGATGAGATAAAGCTGGTCGGGGATCGCCTCGCCGCACTGTATAAACCGGGTAACGCGATCGACAAAATGACCAGGGAACAACTGATTCCCTCCGGAGCCTATGAACGGTATAACGACAGCAGCCCACAACAGTTGCTGGCCAAGGCCTGGGAACAGGATGCCAACGGCATCAACTTTGCCATCGGCGTATACGCGGAAGGACGCCCCGCCAATTACCCGCTCATCGACTCAAGCAGCCTCAATGTAAAGGGGAGGGGTTACAACCAAATGCTGTTTACTGCCACCCAGACCATCATAGACGACTGCAAGAAATCGACCCTCTTCTTTCTTCCTTCAATGATGTCGGCGCTCCGCTTCCTGGAGTTGAATGAACGATACGATGCCGCTGATTATGAACCGATGGCTTCCACCGTTAACAAAGCGGCATTCGATCGTGTTAAGAAAATCGACTGGAGCAAGTATAAGTATTCGGTGATCGTCATTCCCGGCGCAGGCCCTAACGATCCGAAGGTTCCTTTGAGCGGCGAAGGATTGCTTCGTTGCCGCATTGCTGCGCAACGATACTTTGAGGGACTGGCTCCATTTATCATGACCTCAGGTGGAAGGGTGCACCCCTATAAAACGGTCTACAGCGAAGCCTATGAAATGAAGAAATACCTGGTGGAGCAAATGAAGATACCCGAGAATGCTGTCATCATGGATCCGCATGCCAGGCATACGACAACGAACCTTCGAAATGCCGCGCGGCTGATCTTCCGCTATGGAATGCCGTTTGATAAGGTCGCCCTCACGTCTACATCACGTGGTCAAAGTCTAGGCATCGGTACCACACTGGCCGATCGTTGTCAAAAGGAACTAAACATTGTTCCATTCAGGGTCGGCAACCGCCTATCGGATACGGAAGTTGAATTCTACCCGCTTGTAGCCGCTTTGTCTATCAACCCTCTCGAACCACTCGATCCTTAAGACAATAATCGCTCAAAAAAATAAACATGAAAACAGTAACATTTTTTGCTGTCATCCTGCTTGCTGTTCTTCACTTCCCTTCATTCGATCCATCGATGAGGATCGAACATTCTTACAATATCGATTCGCTGGGTGCCTGTCAGGGAGTGTCCTGGCAACAGGGAAAAGTATTTCTGTATGGAGACCGTGAAGTGGGGATGATACGGCAATACAGTATGGAAGGCGATAGCCTGGTGTACCAGGGCCACCAGATGAAACTTACGCTGAACGATACCGACGTGATCAACCACCCGACCGGCATGGCCTATAACGGGAAGGATCCGGTGTTTATCGGCAACAGCATTCGGCTCAATAGAGAAGGCACATTGTGGAGGGCAGTCATCTATTGCGTGGATTGGAAAGGATTGCAACGAACGGGTACGCTGGATGGAAACCTGATCAATACCATCGATGACGATACCTGCATACAGGGCACACGTCCCGAGTATGTACAGTATAAGAAGAAATGGTATGTAGCCACTGCCGATTACGGTGATAAGGGAAACGAGGTGAGATTGTACGATCCCGCCTTATTGAAGAAGGCAAAGCGAACATCCGAAAAGGGAGTATTGGTCAATAAATTTACCTGTACGCCATGGGTGCAAAACCTCAACTGGATCGCCGATAAAGGAATACTGGTGCTGGTACAAAACCAGGTCGAAGGAAGAAAATGGCGCTTCACTTACCTCGATCTCGAAAAATCGATCGAGACCGGCCAGCAACAAGTGATAAAGGTGGTCGACATCGACCGCGGCGATGAACTCGAAGGATTTGCCTTTACCGGTAAGCCGTCAACCGGGATCGCCGTGAGTTCTTCGCGAAGAAATAATGTAAACCAGATGAAGATCGACTGGTGAAAAACAATTTGACAATTTGGTAATTTGATAATTGGCAATGATCCTCATCAGGATAGTCATCACGAATCGAAGCACGCCGCATTATCAAATTACCAAATTGTCAAATTATCAAATTGCTCTCTCATTACTGAAACCACAAATACCAAAAACATATTTTATGCAACAAAAAATGAAAGGACTGAGCCTCCTCCTTTGTCTCTGTGCCTTGCTGGCGGGATCCTTCGCCAGGGCGCAGGAAACAGGCCGGATCAACGGCATGGTGACCGATGAAACCGACAAGCCGCTGCAGGGTGTGAGTATTCTTGTTAAGTCGAGTAAGAAAGCCGTACTGACCGATGAAAATGGCCGGTTCAGTATCGACGCATCGAAGGGGAATGTGCTGATCTTTACGAACAGCGGCTTTGGCGTGCAGGAGATAGCTATTTCCGATAACGCGGCAATGAGTGTCCAAATGAAAAAGGACGTGAAGATGCTCGAAGAAGTTTTCATCGGCTACCAGAAGCAACGCAAGAGCGATGTGACCGGCGCCGTATCGAGTGTAAAGGCCAGCGAACTGAATCTCACAACTCCCACGTTGAGCCAGGCCCTGGTCGGCAAGGTAGCCGGTGTACAGGTATCGCAGGTTAGTGGCGCACCGTATTCGGGTACTAAAATAAGGGTCCGCGGGATAGGTTCTGTGAATGCGAGTTCGGAGCCCCTGTACGTGATCGATGGTTATCCTGTGGGAGGCAATGTCAATTCGGGTCCTGGTAATTCTACAAATGGTACAAGCGGATATAACCCGACCACTGCAGGCAATGATCTTTTTATCAATCCTGACGATATCGAGTCGATTGAAATATTGAAGGATGCAGCCTCCGCCGCCATCTACGGATCGAGGGCTTCTGCGGGTGTGGTATTGATCACCACCAAACATGGTAAGTTAGGAAAGGGAAAATTTGAATACGATTACCAGGCAGGGGTTAACCAACTCGCGCATAAAGTGGACATGATGAATGCCTCTCAATTCGCACAGGTATTTATCGATGGACGTAATAATAACTACCACGATGTCCTGGTAGCAAAAGGCGTTGTATGGAACGATGCTTTTTATTCGGATGATAACGCAACGCGTACTGCAAAAGGCGGTGGCGGATCGAGCACGATCCTGAAGTCGATCTATGATTTTGCCAACCAAAAGATGATCACTCCAAAGTATAATACCGATTGGCAGGATGCCTTATACCGGAATGCTCTCGTACAACGGCACAACCTTTCCTTCTCCGGGGGGAAAGATGGAGTTCGCTATGCGATCAGCGGCGGATACCTCGACCAGCCCGGTATTATCCTGGCGACCTACCAGAAGCGAATCAACTTCAGGGCGAACATCGATGGTGAGATCAACAAGAAATTAAAGATAAGTGCAGGTGTGGCCGTCACTTCCAATGATAACCGGGAAGTACAGGAAGGGCGTTTCGATCATGGCGCCATTCTCGCGGCATTGGTCTACATGCCCTTTTTCCCAGAATATAATGACGATGGAACGCTGCAGTTAGGCCAGGCCTCGCAGCAAACGGATGGGTATGGCTATAGTTTCCAGGGTATCGAGAACCCGGTTGCTCTCGCAGAGAGAGTGAAGATCACACGTAAAGGACTGAGGGGAACTTACAACGCCAACCTCACTTACCAGGTTCTTCCTGACCTTGCGGCGAAAATAAATACGGGTGTGCAAACCTATAACGAGAAGTATGAATACTATTACCCTACCAATCTCAGCAGCGGCACCAATCCCCCGGGTTCGGCTCAGGCCATTGCGGCGGCGAATAGTTCGGCGCAAACGATGATCAACCTCGATAAACTGGCTGAGTTTACACTGAACTATAAAAAGGAATTTCGGAAACACAGGATCGATGTGATTGCCGGATATACGGCGCAGGAAACAACCAGCGATATCGTGAGCGTGGGTGCGAATGGTTTCATCAACGATATCGTTCCGGAGATAACTTCGAAGGGCGCATTGGCTACCAATTTCTATCTCAATGGCGGTACAGGCAAATCCACGACTACACTTGTCTCCTACCTAGCAAGGGCATTGTATAGTTACGATAGCCGTTATTTTGTTTCGGGTTCCATCCGTACGGATGGTTCATCACGCTTCGGCCCCGAGAGCCGGTACGGAACGTTTCCCAGTGTTTCAGCAGGATGGAATTTATCCAACGAATCTTTTTACCACGACTGGCTAGGCGCTAACTCCTCTATCAAGTTGCGGGCGAG
>DATHKS010000185.1:0-5295 GCA_035488975.1 Chitinophagaceae bacterium
GATGGTTTCAGCCTTTTCGGCGCCTTCTTCATGATGATGCTCCTGAAAGGCGTCTTCGCCTCACTTGCCGGTCCCGCGCCGAACTACGACATGCAAAAGGTGCTGAGCACGCGAAGCCCGAAAGAAGCAAGCAAGATGACCGGTTTCGTAAGCATCATCCTGCTCCCGGTCCGTTACTCAATGATCATCGGGTTGACCGTTCTCGCGCTGTTGTATTACAATCAACTTTATCTCAAAGGGCCCGATGGCGTTACCGACTTTGAAAGGGTCTTGCCCGCTACCATCAATACCTTCCTTCCAATCGGCGTGCTGGGACTTGTACTAACAGGACTATTAGGCGCGTTCATGGGCACATTCAGCGGCACGTTGAATGCGGCCCAGGCATATATCACCAATGATATTTACCGGAAGTATATCAATCCCAATGCGGGCACCAAAAGACTGATCTCCATCAACTACATTGTCGGCATAGTAGTGGTAGCCGTAGGTATCTTCTTCGGGTTTCTCGCCAGCGATGTGAATGAGATCCTGCAATGGATCGTAGGCGGACTATATGGTGGTTACATTGCCGCCAATTGTCTCAAGTGGTATTGGTGGCGTTTCAATGCCCGGGGTTTTTTCTGGGGAATGATGGCAGGTATAATCGGAGCGCTGGCCATGAAATACGTGATACCCTGGAGTGTGGCGCAGGGATACATAACGGAAACGCTACCTACATACTGGTGGCCGGTGCTATTCGTGCTTTCACTCATCGCATGCTTCGTTGGCACATACGCCGCACCGCCAACCGACATGCAGGTATTGAAATCATTCTATAAAAATGTAAGGCCCTGGGGTTTCTGGAAGCCGGTGCATGCACAGGTAGTTGTCGACGATCCCACGTTTCAGCCTAACCGCCGCTTCAAACTGGATATGTTCAACGTCGTCATCGGCATCATTGCCCAGTGTTGCCTGACGCTACTGCCGATGTATATCGTTCTATGGATGAAATTACCCTTGCTCATCACAATAGCAATATTACTTGTCATAATCGCCATCCTTAAAAAAACATGGTGGGATAAACTTGAGGATTGATCATTAAACAACCGGATATGAGTAGTACGTTTTATAACCGCCTGGCAGAGTTGGAGAAGATACAGGACCACCTGCTAAAAACACCGAATGAAGAGGTGTTGCCCGGCAACGGCATTCTCTCGAGGTATAGGAACCCCGTGCTCACTGCACAACATACGCCGCTCGCCTGGAGATACGATATGAATAAGGATACGAACCCCTTTTTTATGGAGCGGTTCGGAATAAATGCCGTACTCAATGCCGGCGCCATCAAGTGGAATAATAAGTACATCGTCATTGCACGCGTTGAAGCGGCAAACCGCAAGTCATTTTTCGCTGTCGCCGAGAGTCCCAACGGCATCGATAATTTCAAATTTTGGGACTACCCGATCGTAATGCCTGAGACGGCGGAGCCGGATACAAACATCTACGACATTCGCGTGGTGCAGCACGAAGACGGATGGATCTACGGATTGTTCTGCACAGAAAGAAGGGATACCTCCGCCCCGGAAGGAGATCAGTCCGCTGCCATTGCACAGTGTGGCATTGCGCGCACCCGCGACCTCATTACCTGGGAAAGACTGGCCGATCTGGAAACACCCTCGGCACAGCAGCGAAACGTCGCGCTTCACCCCGAATTCGTCAATGGTAAGTATGCTTTCTATACCCGTCCACAAGACAGCTTCATCGATACGGGAAAGGGTGGTGGCATCGGATTCGGACTAAGCGATACCATGGAGAATGCCCGCATCTCGAAAGAAACCGTCATCGATAAGAAAATATATCACACGGTGTACGAGCTCAAGAATGGAATTGGTCCGGAGCCGCTGAAGACCGAACACGGATGGCTGCATCTTGCCCATGGCGTACGGAATACCGCCGCCGGCCTGCGGTATGTGTTGTACATGTTCATGACCGATCTCAATGATCTTACCCGTGTCATTCACAAGCCAGCCGGCTATTTTCTTGCACCAGAGGGAGACGAACGGATCGGCGACGTATCCAATGTCGTCTTCAATAACGGTTGGATAGCGGATGACGATGGGTCCGTCTTCATCTACTATGCCTCCTCCGATACGCGCCTCCATGTGGCCACATCTACCATCGATAAGCTGCTTGACTACGTGATGAATACCGCACAGGATGGATATACATCAGCCGAGACAGTGAAGACGCTCACGGATCTTATTGATAAGAATCAATCGGAGGACTTGGTCAATCTCGTTAACCCTTCCGACAAAAAAAAGAAATAGATCATGCAGGTGGCGGATACTACCGATACGGGTTTTACAACACTCCTTCGTACCTATAAGGACGAAATGAGGAATGAGCTGACAGCTATTCTCCGCTATTGGCAGCAACACACGATAGATGAAAAAGAGGGCGGCTTCTTCGGAGCGGTAAACGACCAGGATGTTCCGGATCCGCTCGCGCCAAAGGGCCTTGTGCTCAACAGCCGCATCCTCTGGGCCTTCTCTGCCGCATACAATGAAAAGCCCGAGCCTTCCTACCTGGAAACGGCCACCAGGGCCTTCCACTATCTCATCGATCATTTCATCGATCCCGAATTCGGCGGCGCCTACTGGTCCGTCGACCATACAGGTGCTATCCTCGACGGGAAAAAGCAGGTGTACGGGCTCGCGTTTTGCATCTATGGCATGAGCGAGTACTACAGGGCATCGAACAATGGAATGGCGCTACAAATCTCTAAGGAACTCTTCGACTGCATCGAACGATATAGTCGCGGCAGGGAGAAAGACGGTTATGTCGAGGCATTCACCCGCGACTGGAAGATCATTGGCGATCTGCGCCTGAGTGAAAAGGACGACAACGAAAAGAAGACCATGAACACACATCTTCACATCATCGAGGCCTATGCCAATCTATATATTGTTTGGCCGGATGACAATCTCCGCGCAAGGATCGTTGCCCTGCTTTCTATTTTCGATACGCATATCGTGAATAGGGGAACGAATCATCTCAACCTGTTCCTCGATGATGACTGGCAAGTGAAATCCACCCTGCAATCCTATGGACATGACATTGAAGCAAGCTGGCTGCTCCATGAATGCGCTGCCATCATTGGAGACGAGCAGGCTCTGAAGGCTTTTGGCAAGATAGCTATCGAGCTTGCAAGGGCAGCCATAACCGGGTTGGATATGGACGGCGGCCTGTGGTATGAATTCGAACCCCGCGACGCGCATCTCATCAAGGAGAAACATTCCTGGCCGCAGGCCGAAGCCATGGTGGGTTTCTTCAACGCCTGGCAATTGACAGGAGAGGAAAGATTCCTTCATCATTCCATGAATAGCTGGACCTTCATCAAGCAATATATCCGCGACAACAAAAAGGGGGAATGGTTCTGGGGAGTCTACGAGGATTATTCCACCATCAGGAAAGATAAGGCCGGGTTCTGGAAATGTCCCTATCACAACACAAGGGCCTGCATCGAGATCATGCATCGCATTGGCTAAAAAAAGTATGACTTTGAAAAACGGATCATTTACATACCGGTCAAACACGTTATTGATATTCCTGGTGTTTATCAATTCACTTCAATTGTTGGCACAGGCCCCTGCCGGCATAGTGATCGTTCCGGGATCTACGGAGGTCAGCCGGCTGGGAAAATTCGAGGCAGCGATTTCCTTCTCCGGTTCCTATACTAATCCATACGACTATGACGATATCGACGTCCAGGGGATCTTCATCTCTCCGGCTGGTAAAAAAGATACGGTCGATGGTTTCTTCATGCAGGATTATTCATTGAATACCTCTTCGGGCGCCATCGCCCCAACCGGGCAGGGAATCTTCAAGATACGCTACGCCCCGCGGGAGACAGGCACGTGGAAATATTCCATCAGCGTCACCAACCCGCTGGGCAACGCCATGTCTACCCCTCAAACATTCGAGTGTTCCGAATCCGCTGCAAAGGGATTCATCCGGAAGAACGCGACCAACTACCTGGGATTCGATGACGGCTCGCAGTACATCCCGGTCGGACAAAACCAGGCCTGGCAGCAGAATAATATTTACCTGGACTACAAATCGTGGCTGCAGAAACTATCGGATAACAAGGCAAACACCATCCGGATCTGGCAGGCCGTATGGGGATTCGGTATAGAGTGGAAGAATGGGACAGACGGATACCTGGGCCTCGGGAAATATAAACAATCCAGCGCTTACTATACCGACTGGCTCCTCGATGAATGCAGGTCGAAGGGAATTTATATCATGTTTTGCCTGAACCATCACGGCATGGTGTCTTCCGGGGTTAACCCCAACTGGCCGGAGAGCCCGTATAATTCCATCAATGGCGGGCCTTGCGCCAACACCTGGGATTTCTTCATCAATGGGACGGCAAAGAATCTTCATAAGAACCGTCTTCGCTACACCATTGCCCGCTGGGGCTACTCGCAAAGCATCATGGCCTGGGAGCTTTTCAACGAAGTAGACTGGACAGATAATTTTACCACCTACAAGGACGCAGTGAAGGACTGGCATATCGAGATGGCCAACTATATCAGGTCGCATGATGTGTACAGGCATCTTGTCACCACCAGCTATGCAAACCCTTCCTATGATGGTAATACCTGGAACAGCAATGCTATCGATTTTACACAAACACATAATTACGTGGGGTCTCCGAATGTAGAAAGCGTGCTCGCCTCCGCTTCGGACGATTACGTCAATCAATACCATAAGCCGACACTCAATGGCGAATTCGGTATAGACGCGGGGAATATATCGCTATCCACTATCGATCCTAATGGGATCTACGTGCATAACAGCATCTGGGCAACCGCTTTCAGTGGCGCCATGGGCGCAGGCATGAGCTGGTGGTGGGATAATTATATCGATCCGCAGAATCTCTACCGGCATTACAAGCCTCTCAGCGAGTTCATCGCCAGCATACCGCTATTGACCGGGAATTATAAGAAGACACAAGCCATCACAACGGGTGGTGGCACATCCGATCTTTCCCTTTCCCCCGGCGTAGGTTTCGATGTTGCCGGCGCTTCTTCCTTCACCATCGATCCAACCGGAGCCGTTTCGCCATCGGCGGCTCAATTATCCAATTATCTTTTCGGCAACACCTATAATACGCAATACCGAAAGCCACCCAGTTTTACAGTTACCTATCCCGTTGCCGGACAATTCAAGGTTCTCACCGGCACCGGTGCCGGCACATCTCCCAGGATCAATATCTATCTCGATGGCAATTCTTTGCTTGACCAGAATGCA
>DATHKS010000186.1:0-4018 GCA_035488975.1 Chitinophagaceae bacterium
CGTCGATCATTTCATTCACTCCTTCAGTACCGGAAGCCTTTTCCTGTTCGCTTTTTTTATGATCAGTGACCCGCGCACTTCGCCGAACCATCCCATCGCACGTATTGCCTGGGCTGTCTTGATAGCATGTGTTTCGTTTTACCTGGCGGCCTTCAAATGGAAATACAATACGTCCATCTGGATATTGGTTGCCGCCGCTCCATTGGTACCGGTGCTCGATCATTTTTTCAAGGCCAAGGCCTATCAATGGCATGCTTCCAGCGTTACATCCAACTTTTTTAAACAACTTAAAAAAATAATCATGAGACCCTCTATTAAGAAACTCGCTGCCTTCCTGGTAATGACAGCCATGATCAGTCATGAAGCCGCGGCCTTCTGCGGCTTCTATGTCAGCAAAGCCGACGGCACATTGAAGAATAAGACCTCGCAGGTGATACTTGTCAGGGATGGTAACAGGAATGTGATCACGATGTACAACGATTTCAAGGGTAATCTGAAAGACTTCGCCATGGTGGTGCCCGTACCCGTAGTGTTGAAGAAATCGGATATTAAGGTAGTGGACCAAAAGATATTTCAAACGCTGAACGAATACAGTCAGCCGAGATTGGTAGAGTATTTCGACCAGAACCCCTGCGCCGGTGACAAGGAGCGCATGCTGAGCGGAAGCGTCTCCGGCGTTCAACTGAATGAGGTTGTTGTCAGCGGATATGGCTCCGACCGGAAAAAGGAATTAGGCGTCCGTATCGAGGCAAAGTACCTGGTAGGTGAATACGATATTCTCATCCTGAGCGCAAAGGAGTCAACCGGGCTAAAGACCTGGCTGGAGGAGAATGGCTATAAGATCCCCGCCGGCGCAGACGAAGTACTCGAACCGTATATCAAGAGCGGTTTGAAATTCTTCGTGGTTAAAGTAAATGAAGAAGAGAAGAAGAAGTTGCCGGGTGATTTTCTCCGGCCGATCCAGATATCCTTCACATCCCCGAAGTTCATGTTGCCTATCCGGTTGGGAATGGCCAACTCGGACGGTGACCAGGATATGATCGTCTATGCATTTACAAAAAAGGGAAGAGTTGAATCCACCAACTACCGCACCGTTTCACTTCCCACCGGCAAGAACGTGCCGTTGTTCGTGCAGGACAACTTCAGTAATTTTTATTCCAATCTCTTCCAGCATCAATGGAGTAAGGAGGGACAGGCAGTCGTGATGCTCGAATATGCATGGGATGTGAGCCCGAAGAATTATGTGAAATGCGATCCATGCGTGGCGACGGCTCCTTCCACACAAGACCTCGTGCAGGCAGGCGTATGGTGGCTGAACCGGAACTGGAACGACTATAGCGATGTGAATGGCGATGAGGAGGACTATTCCGACAACGTGTACTTCACCCGGCTGCACATCCGCTACAACCGGGCTCACTTCCCGCAGGATCTCGCATTCCAGGTGACTCCCAATACCGAAAACTTCCAGGCGCGCTACGTCATAACGCATCCGGCAACTGGCGACTTCAGTTGTGCCGAAGGCCAGAAATACCTGAAGAAACTCAGGGAGCGGAGAAAGGAAGAACTCGAGATGCTGAGCTACCTCACCGGTAAGGGATATACCGACTGGGATGCATTGGGTGCTACGGGAAATGAAACGGATATTCCAGCCGGGAGCTCCTATGCCGCCGCCTCGATGATGATCGGGAAGCCGGCGAAACGGGGAAGCGAAGTCTGGCTTACATCTATTGGCATTGCGGGGTTGATTGTGATTGGAGGGATGAATAGGAGGAAGAAATTTCCAGTATAAGCAATTTGATAAATTGAAAATGTGCCAATGTGCAAATGTGTCAATGTGCAAATTGAGCGTGCTCCGATCAGTAGTTACCTTCTGGTGAGAATCATTGGCACATTTGCACATTGACAAATTTGCTAATTGGATTTCCAGCCGCCCGTAATCCATCACGCCCGCTCATCCATCTTTTAGCAGCTCCTTTTCGTAAAAAAATCCTTCAGAAATCTACATGGTTTTATTTCAAAGCCGTGCGCTGTAACCTTTTCTAAAGCCCTGCGTCTCATGGTTAATCATTGTTAAAAAACCTTAAATAAAATGGGGCTATGTACTTTATACGAAAAAGGTCGTATATTCGATTTGTAAAACAAAAACCCATGTCTGTAACAAGAACTATTAAGCCTACAGAAAGCGAATTGGAAATACTTCAGATCCTCTGGACAAGAGGGCTGGCGACCGTAAGAGAAGTGCATGAAGAACTGGCTTCTTCGAAAGACGTTGGCTATACCACGACACTCAAGCTGATGCAGATCATGCATGAGAAGTCGCTGGTAAAGCGTGATGATTCCATGAGGACTCACATCTACCAGGCAGCCGTGAACAAAGAGAAAACGCAAAAGCATCTGCTTGGTAAAATGATCGACAGTCTCTTCGGTGGATCTCCAACTCAATTAGTAATTCAAGCTCTCGGAGAGCATAAAGCAAGCCCTGAAGAAATCGAGAAGATCCAGGCAATACTCAACGATCTAAAAAATAAATAATTCACATGACTGCACTGAGCCATTCTAACTTTCTGCAGGCACTCGGATGGGCTGTATTGAACAGCTTGTGGCAACTGGCTTTATTGTGGGTAGTGTATCAATTGATAACTGCAGTTTTCAAAATCAACAAGCCAGCACAAAAGAGTTCGCTCTCGATACTCTTCCTGTATGCAGGGTTTGCATGGTTTATTTTTACCTTCATTTCGATAGCGGCCGATAAATCCGCCGCCATCTCCAGCGATTACATAGGCCTGATGAACATCGACGGAAACCAGGCCGTCAACAATTGGCTGCACACGGCGCTGCCTATCGCCTCGTTGCTTTATCTTTTATTGCTGGTATTGCCGGCATTGAATTTCATCCGCAACTTCAGGTATGTACAGGTCATCCGCCGGTACGGCATCTCCAAGGCCGATGTGAAATGGAGAATGTTCGTGCAGAAGGTAGGATCGCATATGGGAATCAACAAGCCCGTTCAGGTCTGGATGTCGGAGTTGATCACTTCACCTGTCACCATCGGTTATCTCAAGCCGGTGATCCTTCTTCCCCTCGCGGCCATGAATCATCTTTCGGTCGAACAAACGGAGGCTGTCCTTCTACATGAGCTTTCGCATATCCGCCGTTTCGATTATCTCACAAACCTTATTACCCGCATCATACAAACCATTCTTTACTTCAACCCCTTCGTAAAGGCTTTCACCAATATCATAGAGCGCGAAAGGGAAAAGAGTTGCGACGAGATGGTGATCCAGTTTCAGTACGAGCCTCATGGCTATGCAAGCGCCTTGCTGGCATTAGAAAAAGTATCGGGCCTTACGAGACAATCACTCACAGTTCCCGTGTCCGGGAACAAGCGGAACGAACTGTTGAATCGAGTAGAATCCATATTGGGTATCCAGAAGAAAAAGGGCATTCCATTCAATAGGATCGCCGGCGTGCTTGCTGGCATTCTGTGCCTGATCGCCTTCAATGCGTTGCTGTTGCTTGGCAAACCGGCTGGAAAGGCGAATGCCGCTCCCGGACTTTTTACGGAACTCACCTCCCCTCTCCTTTTCTCTCCCGGAGCGGAAGCAGGGAATGTCCCGGAGATAGTATCCACGCCTGAAATAAAGAGCAACACGATCATAAATCATCCTACTGAAGATAAGACGGTCGCCCAACCAGCGGGGACAGCTGCCAATCCGGAAAGACAATATGTTCCGGTCACTGATAAATTAGCGTCAAACGGCAGTCCTGCGTCCCCCTTCGTCAACGTGAATTTTGTCCAGAATATGCTTCCGGTGCTGAATGCTAAGGAAGAAGCGCAGATACACGCTGCAGTAGCCGCCTCCAGGCAGGTATTGGCCGAAGGCGCATGGAAAGTAGTGGAAGATAAGATCGCCGATGCGATGACTTCCGCCGAGAAGAACGAGGTGAAGATCGCGTATAAGAAAGCAATAAGCAAGACGAACCTCAACAAGATAGAGGCTAACCTGCGGCTTGCCTA
>DATHKS010000187.1:0-4397 GCA_035488975.1 Chitinophagaceae bacterium
TATTTTTCTCTCGTATACCTGCAGAACCAGGTTGAACGTCCTTTCAAGACCGTAGATGCGGTCGGTAAGTTCGATGTAAAGATCAATGCCGCCGGTGGTGGTGTTAAAGGACAAGCGGAAGCGGCCATGCTCGGCATCTCCCGTATCCTCGTCGAACTGAACCCCGAATTCCGCCCTGCCTTAAAGGCCGCCGGGTTGCTGAAACGCGATCCCCGTTCTGTTGAGCGCAAGAAATTCGGTCATAAGAAGGCCCGTAAGAGCTACCAGTTCTCAAAACGTTAATTGCTGGTTTATGGTTTGTGGTCATGGTGAAACTACCATACTGCTTCAACCATTTCCGACAAACGACAACCAATCAATAAAAGAATAAATAGTCTATATAATGGAAAATAGTACATCCTTACAACAGCAGCTTCTCGAAGCAGGCGTTCACTTCGGTCACCTGAAGAAGAAATGGAACCCTAAGATGTTGCCTTACATCTTCGCTGAAAAGAAAGGTATTCATATCATCGATCTTAACCGGACCGTCGAGTGCCTGCAGGAAACTGCAGCTGCCATGAAGCAGATCGCGCGCAGCGGAAAGAAGATCCTTTTCGTTGGCACGAAGAAACAAGCGAAGGATATCGTGAACGAATCTGCCCGCCGCGTCAACATGCCGTTCGTTACGGAGCGCTGGTTAGGTGGAATGCTGACTAATTTCAATACCGTCCGCAAGAGCGTGAAGAAGATGCAAAGCATCGAGAAGATGCTGAGCGACGGATCTTTCGATAGCATTACGAAGAAAGAGCGCCTTACCCTGAGCCGCGATCGCGACAAGATGGATATGGTATTAGGTGGTATCGCCCAATTGGGTCGTGTTCCTGCCGCCCTGTTCATCGTCGACATCGGCCATGAGCACATTGCCCTTTCCGAAGCAAAAAGACTCGGCATTTCTACTTTCGGCGTCGTGGATACGAACTGCGATCCCAATAAAGTCGACTTTGCTATCCCTGCAAATGACGATGCTACCAAATCGATCGCCATCATCGTTAACTACCTGACTGCAGCCATTGCAGAAGGTCTCGCCGAACGCCAGGCAGCAAAGGAAGATGATACGGAAGAAACAACTGGTGATGATAATGAAAAGAGAGCAGCCCGTTTGGAAGCCGAAGCGCAAAATGAAGCAGGGCGCGGACGTGGAGCCCGTGGCGGCGGTCGCGGAACCGGTAATGCAGGTGGCGGCGCCGGTGGTGCAGGACAAGGCGGACAAAGACGCCGTACCGGTAGCGGTGGCGGACAAAGAGGCGGCAGTGGCGCCGGTGGCGGAAGGAGATAAGCAATGCTGTTGGAAGTTTAATTCCATGGCTTACTGCATCGATCTGATTTTTTAATTATTTCAAATTATTTGATATGAGCACCGTAACAATAAGTGCACAGGACATTAATAAGCTCCGCCAGGCAACTGGCGCGGGTATGCTGGATTGCCGGAAGGCATTGACAGAGACCAATGGTGATTTCGAAGCGGCCATCGACTGGCTGCGCAAACACGGACAAAAAGTAGCCGCAAAGAGAAGCGATCGTGAAGCAAAGGAAGGAGTAGTCATCGCCCAGACAACTGCCGATAATAAGACCGGCATCATTGTGTGTGTGAGCTGTGAGACCGACTTCGTTTCAAAGAACACCGACTTCGTAGCCATGGTACAAAGCATCGCCGATGTAGCGATCGCCAGGAATATCAAGACAGCGGAAGAACTCAACGATGCGGTTGTCAATGGTGCAAAGGTCTCCGACCTCATCAATGATAAGTTGGCAGCGATCGGTGAAAAGATCGGCATCACTAAGTTCGAAAGAGTTGAAGCCCCTTATGTCGCCTCTTACATCCACGGAGCGTACCGCATAGGTGTGCTAATCGGGTTGAACAAGGAATCCGCCGAAGCGGGCAAGGACCTCGCGATGCAGATCGCCGCGCTTAATCCCGTTGCAGTCGATGCGGATAATGTTCCAGCCGATGTGATAGCACGTGAAAAGGCGATCATCGTCGATGTGATGAAGCAGGATCCCAAGATGGCCGGTAAGCCCGATGAGATGATCGCGAAGATCGCCGAGGGTAAACTGGGTTCATTCTTTAAGGAGCAGACATTGACTGCCCAGGCATTCGTGAAGGACCCGGGACAATCAGTTGCCGAATACCTGAAGAAGGCCGGCGATATCAAAGTAACCGAATTCAAGAGAGTAGCAGTCGGTTAAACCCGCCTGAAACCCAAATAATCGAGCGCCCCTTACCGGGCGCTTTTTTTATGTTTGCAGGATGAATGAGCACGACAAATACTTCGAATCGAACAAGAAGATCTGGAACCAGCGGACCAAGGTACACAGGGACTCGTCATTCTATGATCTCGAGGGATTCCGTAAGGGAAAGATCGTTCTCACCCCGATCGAACTGAATGAACTGGGTGACGTGAATGGAAAGTCGATGCTGCATCTTCAATGTCATTTTGGAATGGATAGCCTTAACTGGGCAAGGCTCGGTGCGAAGGTCACGGGGATAGATATTTCCGATGAAGCCATTCGCGTAGCGCGCGAGTTGAACGAGGAACTCCACCTCGATGCCGAATTCCATTGCTGCAATTTATATGACCTGCACCCTGCGCATATGGAGGCGAGCGGAAACTGGCCGCTAGGGAAAAAGGCGGGAGTCTCCTTCGATATAGTGTTTACATCATATGGCACCATCGGTTGGCTGCCTGACCTGGACAAGTGGGCCCAAACGATTGCCTGGTACCTCCGCCCCGGCGGCATATTCTACATGGCGGAATTTCATCCCGTTGCCTGGATGTTCGACGATGAATTCACACATATAAAATACTTCTACGATAACCGCGAACTCATCACCGTAGAAAACTATGGCACCTATACCGATCGGAATGCGGCGATCGCGGGCACGGAATACAGTTGGAACCATAGCATCAGCGAGGTGTTGAATGCATTGCTGAAGAATGGACTTCACCTCTCGCATTTCAATGAATTCATGTATTCTCCCTACTCCAATTTTGCGGGCAGCGTGCAGGGCGAAGATGGCAATTGGCGGATCAGCGGGATGGAAGGAAAGATTCCTCTTGTCTATTCGCTGAAAGCGATCAAGGCCGGATAAGAAGACAGCTGTTCATTCTCCTGCCATTTAATGGGGAAAGCGTAAGCTGGTGGTGAAGGCCGAATTCCCCTATCTTCGCAGCGAAAAAAACGCGCTTCATGCTTCCAAAATATAAACGTATCCTGTTGAAGCTTTCCGGCGAATCCCTGATGGGGAGCAAGAGTTTCGGAATGGACAATGCAGTGATCAGCCAATACGCCCAGGACATAAAATCGATCACTGAATTGGGAGTGCAGGTAGCCATTGTTATCGGCGGTGGAAATATCTACAGGGGCATGAACGAAGCTGAGACGGGCATCGAAAGGGCGCATGGCGATTATATGGGTATGCTTGCTACCGTTATCAATGGAATGGCTTTGCAGGCGGGACTGGAACGTGTTGGTGTCTATACCAGGTTGCAGAGCGCGATCAAGATGGAACAGATCGCCGAGCCCTATATCCGGCGGCGTGCGATCCGCCACGTTGAAAAAGGCAGGGTGGTAATCTTCGGTGCAGGTACAGGTAATCCATACTTCACCACGGATACAGCGGGTTCATTGCGCGCGATCGAGATCAGTGCGGATGTGATCCTGAAGGGAACGCGGGTGGATGGCATCTATACTGCCGATCCCGAAAAAGATCCAACGGCAACGAAGTTCGGTACGATCACTTTCCAGGAATGCCTTACCAAGAATCTCCGGGTCATGGATATGACGGCCTTTACACTATGCATGGAAAATAATCTCCCGATCATTGTGTTTGATATGAATAAGGAAGGCAATCTCCGCCGTGTTGTGACCGGCGAGAAGGTGGGAACCCTCGTTAGCGGCTGATCTCCTACTGCACGAACTTCCTGAAGGCGGGATTCAGCAGGCCGACCAATTCCGTAAATGGAATGAATACCACGATCTCTCCCATTGCATAGGGCCCGATCTCATACGGCTGGTAGCCGAAACCAATGCCTTTTCCGGTCAGGAAAAAATTCTCCGTCGGTTCTATCTTATCTCCAAACAAACCAGCTTCGCTTAACGGTTGGCTGGCGGACAGCTTGAAGTCCCTCCTGAAAAATTTCTCGATCAGCCCAGCCAGCGGTTTCTTGCCGGCCGCAGTGATCACATCTGCCAATTTGATTTCCTTCCTGCTCCCAAGATCAATGGAGAAATACGCAGTTCCGTAGTTGCCATGGGCTCCGCCCGTATAGGAGTAGTTGGTACTGGCGAGAGTAAGCAACCCCATTGACCGGTAAAGAATAAGAACATTCTGATCCTCCTGCAGGCTGTATGAAGAG
>DATHKS010000188.1:0-9196 GCA_035488975.1 Chitinophagaceae bacterium
CTCCGGATAAACAGAACAATGGAAAAAGATCGTGATTGATCATGGCTTTCTTCATTCCCTCCTTCATTTCATCCTCATCCAGTTCGCCTTTTTCAAAATAGGCGTTCATCAGCGTTTCATCATTGCTTGCTATGGCCTCGACCAATTCCCTGTGCAGGGCTTCTGCTTTCGCTTTCTGGTCGGCGGGAATAGGTAGCTTCTCGGGCTTACCTCCCGTATCCTTGAATTTATACAATGTCATTCTGAGCACATCGACAATCTCGTGGAAGCCAGCGCCGGTCTGTATGGGATATTGCACCATGACCAGCTTATTGCCGAAATTGGCTTTCGCTTCTCTAACAGTCTTCTCGAAGTCGGCGTTATCATCGTCGAGTTTGTTTACCGCAAATATCATCGGCGTTCGGAACTGTTCCGTGTATTCCCATATGATATTGGTGCCTACCTCCACTCCCATTACCGCGTTGAGCAGCATCACGCCGGTATCGGCGACACGCAATGCGGAGATCACTTCTCCTACAAAATCATCATAACCGGGTGTATCGATGATATTGATCTTGTATCCGCGCCATTTGCTGTGAAGGAGCTTGCTGAAAATAGAATTACCACGTTCCTGTTCAAGTTCGTGGTAATCGCCTGTCGTATTCCTTTCGGCTATTTTCCCGCGGCGGTTGATAATTCCCGCCTCATATAGCATGGATTCCGCTAACGTGGTCTTACCGGCTCCTGCATGGCCAAGTAAGGCGATGTTTTTTACGTGTGAGGTATCGAACTCTGGCATAAAAATAAATTTAGGCGTAAGCAATCGGGCAGAGATTCTCAATAGGGATTCTCAGAAGCAAAAAGTAATGGGACCGTCTCAGGAACTTCGTTCCATGAACCCGTTGAATTCATCGCGCAGTTCCTGGAGAGTAGCATCGAGCGACTGGTACTGGCCGAATAATTTCTCGTGATCCGCCAGGGTCTCTTCACGCACCTGCCCACGCGCGCCCGACATTTCATGGTCGATCGTCCGGCAATGTGATTTGATAGCGTGTTTGAGGTCGTGGATGTTGATCAGTTGAATGTGAAACTGGTTGTGGAGATGTTCTACTTTCTGCAACTGGTCTTTGGAGAGGGACCGGCTGGCGGCTTCCTGGAGTTTGTTCTTATCGCTGCTGAATTCTTCGCGATATTGGCGGAGTGCATTTCTCCAGTCGTTGCACTCAGCCGTAAGCTGTGAGATTTCTACCTGAACCATGGGATTTAAGTTTAAGAGTGAAGGATATAGTTGACTTCCATCTTTCCCGGGTCTACGAGGATATATGTAATTTAAAATATTTTCCGTTGAAAACTTCACATTTTTTTTCACATCGATATTTACACTTAAAAAAAAAGACCCCAGATACTGGGGTCTTGAATTACTATCCATTTTTATTTACCGTCTTCTCCTCGTTTTACTATGCGTCGCTTTTGCCCTGCTGCCGCGTCTTTCTACAGAGGTCCTCGTCCGGGATACGGAATGTCCTCTCGGCCCCGTGACCGTGGTTCTGCTCCTCGTGACCCGGTAATGGTTGATCGATGCCTCATGACGGGTGTGAACGATCACGGAGGTACTTCTTACCGGGCGGTACATGGTGCGGGCAAATGCTACTCGATTGGTGTGCACGACCACGAAATGAGTGCGATAAGGCCGTTGGTAGGGATGAAATACATGCCATCCGGCCGGCCGCCATGGTCTCCACCAGGTTGGATAGGCCCGCCATCTCCAGGGTGAACGCCATACCACATAGGCAGGCGCATAAACGAACCGCACAGACGGCCAGAGCCATACATTGACGATGATCCCATCCGGCTGCTCAATGCCCATCGAGGGGCCATGGTTCAGGCGGGATGGTTCATAGGCCGTGCCGCCCTCGTCCCCATTCGGCTCCACGATCACTTCCTGGCCATATATATCTTCATCTCCCACTATCTGGAGTATCGCATTCGATTCTCCCGTCTTTTCAATCTCAATGGTCGCGATGTCCTGGCTCTCGGTTTCCGAGACGGGCACCTGTAGAATAAGAACGTGCGTGTTCTTCTCCATCTTATCGATGACGCGGACATAGTCCGTTTCGCCGTCCCCGTCCAGGTCGAGGTTGTTGACATGGTTGTCCTCGGTATTCAATAACCTTTCAAATTCTTCCGGACTCGCCGACTGCCTGAACATTTCGAGCGCACCCTGCAGGCTGAAATTATCGCCGGGCAGACCCGTCGAATCCACACCCGTTTCATAGGAATCCTGGGCGGCAAGGCTGAGACTCAACAGGCTTAAACACGCAATGAGAAAATAGCTGTTCCTTATCATGTGAAATTTGTTTGTTTTGAGACCTGTAAACCGGCCAGTAGTTTAGCCGGGAGGCTTAAAATCGTTAAATTTGCCATCCCGTTAATCAAAAGAACACTGTCCTGCAAAGGTTTAAGATGATTATTTCTTTAGAATCGGGATAGGATCACTAAATTCAAAAGGCCAGATTGATCTCACCAGCAACCATACAGCAAATCCTCGGGCGTCTCGATATCATCGATGTCATCGGCGGCTTCGTCAAGCTCAAGAAGCGAGGCACGAATTATATCGGGAATTGTCCGTTCCATAACGAGAAGACGCCTTCTTTCACGGTCTCACCGGCCAAGGAGATCTACAAGTGTTTCGGCTGCGGAAAAAGCGGCAATACGATCAGCTTCATCATGGAGCATGAGAAATGCAGTTACGTGGATGCGCTCAAGTGGCTTGCGAATAAATATGGAATAGAGATCGAGGAGACCTTTGTAAGCGATGAGCAACGCCAGCAGTTCCAGGTGGCCGATAGTCTTTACATCGTCAACAACTTTGCCCAGCAGTTCTTCAGCCGTGTGTTATTCGATTCGGAAGAAGGACAGGATATCGGTCTCGCCTATTTTAAAGAGCGTGGCTTCCGGGAAGATATCATCCGCAAGTTCCAACTCGGCTATTCTCCCGAGCAGCGCGATGCCTTTACCCGCGAGGCATTGGCCAACCAATATAATCCTGAATTATTGATCAGGGCGGGCCTGGTAGCCAACCGCAACGATCAGCTTTCAGATAATTATCGCGGCCGTGTGATCTTCCCCATTCATAATCAAAGTGGAAAGGTACTGGGCTTCGGCGCGAGGATACTGAAGACGAATGATAAGGCGCCAAAGTATATAAACACACCGGAGAACGAGATCTACGTGAAGAGCAAGATCCTCTATGGATCCTATTTTGCAAGGACCGCGATCGACAAGGCAGACGAATGTCTCCTGGTGGAAGGCTATACCGATGTGGTCTCGTTGCACCAGGCGGGCATCGAGAACGTGGTGGCCAGTGGCGGTACTTCACTGACGATAGATCAACTGCGTCTTGTAAGAAAATACACCAATAATCTCACGATCATCTATGATGGCGATGCAGCCGGTGTGAAGGCGGCGCTGCGTGGACTGGATCTCGCGCTCGAAGAAGGACTACAGGTAAAGCTGGTGCTTATACCGGATAAGGAAGATCCGGATAGCTACGTGAACAAGGTAGGCGCCGGTGCATTCCGTGATTTCATTGGAAAGAACAAGAAGGACTTCATACTTTTTCAACTCGAGGTTGCATTGAAGGAAGCGGGTTCGGACTCTGCAAAGAAGGCCGATGTCGTCAACCGCATGGCAGAGACGATCTCGAAGATCAACAAGGCGGAGGACTTCACCAAGCAGCAGGATTATATCCAGCAATGCTCGCAGCTATTGAAGATCGATGAGGCAGGTCTGCATGCATTGGTCAATAAATTCATTCGCGACCGGATAACCACGCAGGAACGGAGACTTCCTTTCGAGGAGACGAAGGCGCATGAACAAAATGCCCGCCAGGCGGAGGAGACCAACTACGACGATGCAACGTTCTCTCTCCTGTTCAAGGACGAATTGCAGGAGAAGGAAGTCGCGCGGATATTGCTGGAATACGGCATCCGTAAATGGGATCAGCATAAACTGATCGCGGAACATATACTGGAGGAATTGCCGGACGAGAGCCTGGTCGATAATCTGGATGTCATTCGTCTCATAGCCGTCTTCAAGGAGATGCTGCAGCAAAATCGAAGCGATGCGGGAAAAAATTATTTCATCTATCATCCCGATACGCAACTGAGCGCATTCGCGGTCTCGCTCCTCAATTTCCCCTATGAGGAAAGTCAACACTGGCGACGGGAATTCAGCCAGAATACAGGTTATCAGAAGAAATTATTCGAACAGGACTATGCAGATTTCATTCGCACACTCGCGAAAGATAACGATGAGGAGTTGATGAAGTTCCTGAAGATGGATGAGGATAAGACGAATGAGGAAGTCGATTCGGTGGTTAACTATCTAAAGCTTCGTAAGATCAAGAGGATGCTGCTGGAAAATCAGCAGGACATGGAAAAGGATCATTCCACCGAAGAGTTCAATGTTCTCCTTCAAACTCATGATCACCTGAAGAAGATGGAGATGGAATTGGTGAAGGTGCAGGGAACTGTGGTAATTAGATAATTTGGCAATTTGATAATTTGATAATTAGCCAATGTGCCAATTTGTAAATGTGCCAATTGAGCGTGCTCCGATACGAAATGCCTTTACTGACTAGGATCATTGGCACATTTGCACATTTACTAATTGGCTAATTATTAAATTGTATTCATCATATCACTATACGACCCCACCATCATATCCTCATCCTTAATCCCGAATTCGGCGATATAGAAATCGCATTGCTCCTTCAGTTGTTGCTGTGATAAGTCGGCGCCGATATTACCCGCCTCTATTTCAACGAAGGCGCCCAGCGATGGTACCTCGTCGATATGAAACTTCACATTGCCGATATAATAGATCTCGCGACTCTTCTTCACGATCGTCTTGATGCCGAGTGACTGCGTAAGCATTTCCTTCAGTGATTCAGGATCGGCCACCTTGACGAGATGAAAATGCGAATCCTTTGGACCGGCCTGATCGGCCCGTTGGTAGAAGATAAGATTGGTCTCGATATTACCTTCCCGTAGTTTCAACCGGCCGGTGGGGACATTGAAATATGTATCTGTTTGTTCATCGACACCCCTGAACTCGGCCTTTGCTTTTGTCAGGAAATCCCTGATCTTGCCCGGTTGACTGGCCCTTGCTTTTATCTCGACGTTGAGGAATGACATTGTAGTTGAAATTTTATTCGAATCGATTAAGTACAGGGATAAAAAAAGGTTTGTTGCGTTGGCAACAAACCTAATAAATTTTTCTCTCTATGACCAGCTTATTCCGCCATGGCAGCAGCCTGTCTCTTGCGGGTGACAGGTGCATCTTCACCTCTTGTGTTCTCACCTTTTACGAATCTCATCGCACTCCAGACATGATCCAGTTCAACGCGCTCGATACTTTCGTATCCTTCGCATGTTAACCTGTTCCAGCTGCATTCACGGTTGAGATCGGTGACGATCTTGGAAGTGGTTTTTGGGTAAGCGACCCAGAATTTCGATTCACCCTTCAACGAAGGCATTACATCTTTCAAAATGCCATTCAACTGGTTCTCGTTTACGGCGAAGACCAGGGCAAAATCAATCTTCCTGCTCTTTAGGAGCGGAGTCATGTTTTTGGCGAAAGATAATTTGCTGAATTGCTTCTCGATTGAAGAGGGTAAACCCTGAATTAAAAGATTCTTCTCGTCTGCTAGTTGTAACTTTTCGAATACTGTTAGTAACATACTTTGGAGGAATTTTAAGGGTTTCTGGCAACGGCACCTGGTTCGGATACTCATTGTCACAGTTCTCATTTACAGGGAATGCAAAGGTAAGGGTAAAAGCCCGGAATGTAAAGCCTCCATTAAACAAAAATCCCGTCCAGAGTGAATTTGAACGGGATTATAGCTTTAAAACAACAGTTTATTTTGCAACTGGCTTATAATATTTGAGCGCTTCCGGCATGTAACTCTTCAATTGTTCGATGCGACGACCATCATCGGGGTGCGTGCTGAGGAATTCAGGTGGTTTCTGACCTCCTGCTGCCGACATTCTCTGCCAAAGGCCAATTCCCTCCTGGGGATTGTACCCGGCCATGGCGGCCCAATTAAGGCCCCAATGGTCCGCCTCAAGCTCATCCTTGCGGGAAAAGGGTAATAACACGCCAACCTGGCTTCCTACTCCGAAAGCGGTCATGAAGAGATTCTGTGTGGCCGCAGGCTTATTTGCCAATGCAAGGCTCAATCCCGTACCGAGACCCTGTTGAATAAGACCCTGGCTCATCCTCTCGTTACCATGATTGAATAATGCATGAGATACTTCGTGACCTACAACAACGGCCAATGCGGCCTCATTCTGGCTTATAGGAAGCAAGCCTGTGTACACGACTATCTTGCCGCCGGGCATACACCATGCATTCACTTCTTTACTATCTACAAGTTTATATTCCCAGGCGTAGTTGGCGAGTTCGCTACTCAATCCTTTCGAAGCATAATATTGTTCTACTGCAGTCTTTATCCTCGACCCTACCCTCGCGACCATTTCCGCATCTTTATTTCCTGAAGCGCTTACTACCTTGTTCGTAGAAAGGAATTGCTGGTATTCCGTTGCAGCCATCGATTGGAGTTCCGAATCCGGTACCAGTTTCGCCGTGCTTCTTCCCGTAATGGGGTTCTTCACGCAAGCGATAAAGGCGAAGGCAACGAAAAGCAGGGGAACGATTCTTCGAGTCATGATATATGTTTTATAATAGAAATTCAATCATTGTACCAAAACAGTACAAGAACAAATTTTCAGGCTGGAAAGTTAGGAATTTTTTTAAAGTGTGCCGGACCGGGCAGGGATCGTCGAGGAATCAGACGGCATTTTCCCTTCGCCGCTGACGGCGCCGGTCGCGATGCTTGAGGATGGGAACTTTGCTCTCGCTCCCTTTGAGGATCCTGCCGATATTCTTCTGGTGCGTAAGCACCACCATCAATGCAACGGCTATGGCAAAGACCCGGTAAATATGATTATCGACATTAAAGATGATGAGAATGAATATCGGAAATGCAATGCTTGCAAGAATGGAACTCAACGAAACGAAGCGCGTCAAAAACAATACAAGCAGGAATACACCCGAGCAACAAAGGGCCGTCAATGGAGAGACGCCGAGTACGAGACCGAATAAAGTAGCTACTCCCTTTCCTCCCCTGAAATCCGCCCAAATAGGAAAAATATGCCCGATGACGGCAGCGAGGCCCAAAACGATCTGTAGATTGATGAAACGTATATCGCTATCGGCATAGTCGGGAAGTAAGAGAGCCAGCTTCACCGCGATCATTCCTTTCACCATATCGGTCACCATCACGATAGTTCCCCACTTGGGACCAAGTACACGATAGGTATTGGTAGCGCCTGCATTGCCGCTTCCATATTCCCTGATATCGATCCCGAAAAAATAATGGCTTACCCAGACTGAGGTTGGAATGCTACCGATAAGATATGCGAGAACTATAAGTAATAGTTCATTCATAGAACGTTGGGGGTTGAAGTTGAATTACAAAAATAAGAAAAAAACGACTAGTTGGTAACGTTAATTTAACACAAAATATTGTTTGTCTTAATATGATAGCCTCAAAAGCAGCCAGTTATGTTTTTCCACATGATGAAGAACCCGCAGGCCAAGCTGCTCCGCGGCCTCCCGGATATCCGCCAGATCGGCCACCAGCAGCCCACTCAGCAACAGGGTACCGCCGGGCAGTAGCCGCTGCCTGATCAGCCCGAAATTGTCGAGAATTACGTTCTTATTGATGTTGGCGAGAATGACCCCAAACCGTTCATTCACTTCTGCCGAACCGGCGTTCAGCAACGTGATCGAGCTGGCTTCATTTCTCTCGATATTTTCCCTTGCATTCGTGATGCTCCATTCATCATTGTCGATGGCCGTCACCGCAGCTGCGCCCAGTTTCTCCGCAAGAATAGCCAACACGCCTGTGCCTGTACCGAAATCCAAAACGGTTTGACCATTGAAATCGATCGCCCGCATTTCCTGCATCATTAACCATGTTGTTGCATGATGCCCGGTGCCGAAGCTCATCTTCGGTGTGATGATGATCTCATGCATTACGCCTCGCACGCTTTCATGAAACGCTGCCCTCACGGCAACGAAGTCTTCCACAACAACGGGCTCGAAGCTGGATTCCCATACCTCGTTCCAGTTCCTTTGCGTCACCTCGAGTATCTCGAATGGTACCTTCATTCTTCCGGCAATGTCTTTCACTTCTCCTTCCTGGAATTGCGTTGCAGGGATAAAGGCCTTAAGAACGTTTGCCTCTTCTTCGAATCCGTCGAATCCGGCATCGCTCAATAGTGCAATGAGCATCTCCGCCTGCTCCGTACTTACCGGTGAGAATGTAACCTGGATATGATTGTTCATTGTCATTCATTAAAAAAACCCTGAGATCGTCAGGGCTTTTTTACGTGAAACGTGAATCGTCAATCTTGAACGTGAAACGTGAGTCGTCAATCGTGAATAGTCTCCGACCTTTGTATTATTCCTAAAGGTCTCGAGGGCATTTGGAAGACACTAACTGATTTGAGCAATTTTAAGACTGTCGCTATTCACGATTGACGACTCACGTTTCACGTTCAAGATTGACGATTGACGTTTCACGTTCGTATCATTGATTGTGTTCCGGCTTCGGAATGAGTATCTTTCTCGACAGTTTGAATTTGCCTGTCTTCGGATCGGTGCCAATGAGTTTTACCTTGAAAGTATCTCCTTCGCGCACGATGCCTTCGAGTGTCTCCAATCTCTTCCAGCTGATCTCACTGATGTGTACGAGACCTTGTTTGCCGGGAAGGAATTCGACGAATGCACCGAACGGCATTACGGATCTTACCACTGAATCATATACATCGCCAACAACGGGAACGGCTGTGATGCCCTTGATCCATGCTTCGGCTCTTTCAACACCTTCCTTCGCTACGCCGAATATGCTCACTTCACCCATGTTGTTTACTTCTTCGATATTGATCGTAGTGCCGGTCTCTCTCTGCATCTCCTGGATCACCTTACCGCCTGGCCCGATAACAGCGCCAATGAATTCACGCTCGATATAGAGCTTGACCATTCTCGGTGAATGCGGCTTCACCTCAGGTCTTGCTGCTTCAATGCAATTGTACATGGCATCGAGGATATGGAGTCGTCCGCGGCGGGCCTGGTCGAGCGCCTGCTT